>QOAL01000101.1 GCA_003978135.1 Thermodesulfatator sp. | reverse complement strand
GCCCTGTCCTGCCCATAGACATTAGCAGCAGCTGCCGTTCTCACATTACCACGAGTGGCAGCCTTCATACCAAAGAAACCGGCAAGGGCTGAACAGAAAGCACCCACTACAAAAGCCACTCCCGTCCATAAACCTATAAATATGGCCAGAAGTACCGCTACAACAACAACAAATATAGAAACCACTTTATACTCCCTCTTAAGGAAAGCCATGGCACCTTCATGAATCATATCCGAGATTTCCTTCATCACATCTGTGCCCACAGGAAGGGTTCTTATGTAGAGGTAGATAACACCAGCCATGACAAGCCCCAGAAGACCTATAAGCGGTGCATAAACAACCCAGTATTCCATGATAAACACCTCCTACCGTATTTAAGCCTTTTTGTTACAATTACTCATAGCTTTTTCTATACCATAAAGAATAAATTCTTCAATACAATTTTTTGCCTTTTCAAAAGATTTATCAAGCTGTAATAATTCATCCTGACTGAGAGGACGAAGAAGCCACTCAATTATAGCCTCTCTATCCCTCTCTCTTCCCTGTGGTCTGCCTGTGCCAATTCTCAGTCTTGAGAAATTCTTCGTTCCTGTTACCTCTATTATGGAAATCAATCCCCTGTGCCCCCCGTGTCCTCCATCTTTCTTCAATCTCACATCTCCAAATGGCAAATCGAGATCGTCATGAATCACCAATACATCCTCTACCGAAGGGAGAATGAACTCAAACCACCCCTTTAAAGCCACACCTGAATTGTTCATATACGTCATAGGCTTAACAAGAAAGAGCTCAACACCTTTAAATATTCCCCTACCAAACAGAGAAAAGTAACCTTGCTGATTTAGAGGAATCCTCCATTCATCTGCCAGAATATCCACGACGATAAAACCAAAGTTGTGCCTAGAAAATCTATACCTCTCCCCGGGATTACCCAATCCTACAATAAGCTTCACTCTTCAGCGGTTTCCTCCGAAATCTCTTCCTCAACAGCCTCTTCCTCGTTGAACCACATGGCCATTACATGGGTAATGTATGTCCAGTTTCCATAGCCTGCATTGATGCCGCCGCCGATCATGCTGAAGCCTGGGTTATCCAGGGCTGCGCCGCCGTTGATGCCGCCGCCGCGTACTGTTCCGTAGTAGGCGGGAAACATGGAGTAAAGTATCTGGCCGAATATGGGGTTGCCGTCATGAGAGATGGACTGCTCGCTCCCGAACCTTGGGGTAAACCTGGTAATACCAACGCCAGGAGTAAAACCTTCCAGATCGTCGTCATCAGGATCATCATCGCCCCTGAGCCAGTAACCTCCAATATGTACATCAAACTTCTTTATTCCAACCATCTCGTGCAGGTCTGCCAGGAGATCTGCAAAGAAGGCATAGGAGCTGATGTCATAGTCGATCTCACGATCATTATCAAAGGTACCGCCTACGTACGCAAATTCTGCCATGGGATGGAAGATGCCGTAATCGCCTTTGTAGTTAAGTACTCCAAAAAAGCGGTCGATATCCACATGGTTGCCCTGTTGATAATTCTGATCATAGAAGAACACACCCTCTACGTAAGTATTCTGCATGAAGTTGTAGCCGAGTTTGCCCATGTAGAACGTACGGTCTGTGTGGGACTGCTGTGTAGGCGGGCCAATAGCATTGACCTTGCTTTTTACTTCATCAATACCAGCATAACCTGCTTCGCTTTCGTCCTTCTTGATGTACCAGGCTTCCCACTTGAAACCCTGGGCGCAACCAGTGATGCCAAGGCCGGGATCATCATCGCCATAAACAAGGCCGCCGAATTTCACGTCAGCTGCCTTTACATCCCAACCGCCATTGAATCTTGAATTGATCCAGGGCAGGTTGAAGGAAGCGTTCAGTCTTTCAATACCGAACTGCTGAGTCTGGAGACCGTAGGCAAAGTCTGTGCGGTCTACGGATGCTCTGTCCAGCGTAGTATCGGTTTCCAGTGCAAAATACACATCCCAGTCCTGCTCATGCGCAAAGTTAAAGAACAGCCTGTTTTCGCCGCGGATATAGCCGTCCTTCAAAGCACCGCCTGCCTCGTTGAGGTGGTCCTTAAGGCTGCTTCCCAGAACACCCAGCTTCCTCATGATGCCTACTGCCTTTTGCTCCTCTTCCCTGTTGAGCTGGCTGGAAACACCAAAGTCCCTGCTGATTTCCTGGGTAGGTACCAGACGTACCTGGGCTCCCATTCTAACAGAGATGTCTCCCAGCGTCTGGATGTGAACGGTGCCAGGCCCTGCCATGACACTACCTGCCGCAAACAATGAAGTCATTGCTGCGACAAATGCAATCAAAATCTTCTTCATTTTTTCCCTCCTTAAATAGATTAATCGATTTAATCCAAACTCCTCGTAATGATAATTTTTTCCTGTTTTATCACCTCCCTGCCAATTTTATTATAACATTGTTTTCCCAAAACCCTCCTGTGAAAATATCCTTATTGACTCATTTCCCTAACCATTTCCTGGGAATATGTGTTAACCCTCTTCTCAAATGCCTCCCTGACTATGGCCATGTCATTTATGAAAAGCTCCAGTTCCCTGGGTGTAAGAGACTGGTGGCCGTCACACAGGGCCTTTTCCGGCTCGGGGTGGCATTCCACAAGTATCATGTTTGCACCTGCTATGACTCCCTGGGCTGCCGCATTGAAGATGTCCATAAGACCATTGGGTGCCCTGTCCTTGGAGCCAATGGAATGGCTTGGATCAACGCAGACGGGAAGCCTGGTGGACCTGTGGATTACTGGCACATGTATGAAGTCAGCCAAGTTCCTATGGGGCGAGCTCATGGATGTCTTGATACCCCTGAGACAAAAGACAATATTTCGATTGCCTTCACTGGCAATATATTCACAGGCATTGAGGGATTCTTCTATGGTGAGCCCCATGCCTCTTTTATAAAGCACAGGAAGCTCAGTCTGGGAACCCACTGCTTTTAACAGTTCAAAATTCTGCGCATTTCTCGTGCCGATCTGGAGCATGACCCCTGTGGGATGGCCTGCCTTTTCCAGGGCATTTATAATTTCCTCAATGTGGATTTCCTTCAGGACCTCCATGGCTATTACCTTGATCCCGTATTTGCCTGCCAGTTCAAACACCCACGGAAGGCAGGCGGCACCATGGCCCTGGAAATCATACGGACTGGTCCTGGGCTTGTATGCCCCCATGCGTGCAGTGCTGATGCCGAGTTTCTGCAGCATTTCAAAGACCTTTTCAACATATTCAGGGGTGTCAACTGCACAAGGACCTGCAAATATGTTAAGCCCGTCCTGATCAAATTTTACCCCGTTATAGGTAAAGCCAACAGGGACAAAATTGACATCATGACGTCCTATCTGACGATATTTCGTGGAGACCCTTACGACCTTTTCTACGCCCCGCATGGCGCCCAGAACCTCTTCGGGCACGTTATGAGTCGGGCCTATAAGGTGAATTTCCCGTACAGTACGGGTTTCACCTGTAAGTTCCACCATCCTTATATTCAGGCCGGGAAAGTTTTCCAGGAATTCGTAAATCCGCTTGAGTTCCTGACCTTCCTTGTCTACATCTTTCTTGAGAATAAGTATCATTGTTCTCTCTTCACGGAAAAGGCGGTATTTATCGATAACTAAAAACTCTTAACCTTTCCTATTTAACACCACGCCGCTGTCAGGTCAACTGCCTGATTTGCTGTTTTTTAAAGCTCTTACATATTCTCTAGACAGGTTAGCACAAAATTGTGAGTTTTTGAACGACCAATTTTTTTAACTCTGGCTATATTGACGTATAAATCTGAGGGGGGGATTCAGTGTTTGTCTCGTTGTTCACCACACTAACGATATTGATGCTTCCGAAAGGGAGGAGGCGTTTCTCCCAAGAATCCGGGGTATGACCGGGGTACAATAGGCAAACAGGGCGTGCTCTCCTGCAGGATCAGGCCTTGCTGAGCCATGTAAGGCGCTTCACTCCCTGCACATTGGTACATGCCCGTTTCAGGGCAAATTGCTGTCCTATGAGATAGACCTTGTCTTCTGCCCTGGTTATGGCAGTGTAGAACCATTTGTTATTGAGCATTATGAAATGGGAATTGGAAAGGGGAATTACCACAATCCTGTACTGGCTGCCCTGGGCCTTGTGAACAGTCAGGGCATAGGCAAGTTCCAATATGTCTCCCAGGTGATCAAACTCATATGCCACGACAATACGTTCCGGGTAGACAACGAAAAACTGTTCTGCCTCCATGTCTATCCTGGACACCAGCCCCACGTTGCCATTGAAAATGCGGCGGAAATCCTGCCTGGAGAAGCGCTTGCCCTCCTTGATAAACGTATCCCACGGCATTACTTCCATGTCCTTGTTCTGGAGATGTACTACCTTGTCGCCCTCCTTGAGACGGATGCCAGCCCTGTTTATGCCTGGTGAATTTGCAGATGGATTCAGGATGTCCTGCAGCCGGCTGTTGAGTATTTCAGTGCCGAGCTGGCCAATGCGCATGGGAGTGAGTACCTGGAAATCCCATGAAGGGTGGGTGAGCCTCTTGGAGTAATAGGTTGCAAGTTCCAGTATCCTGTCAACGATTGCCTGGTTATTTTCTTCCCTGCATTTCTTGAGTTCCCTTTCACTGATTTGTTTTCGTTTCAGTGCAAAGATGTTGTGAACTTCCAGTTTTTCAAAGGAAAAATCGTTCCAGTGTTTCAGCTCAACACCCTGGGGTACCTTGCCCTGCCGGATTTCATTGGCAAAGAGGGCCAGCACACTCTCCTCGCCCTGCCTGAAGATCCTGGTAAGATGAACCGACGGGACGAGCCCTGTGGACAATGCGTCTGAAAAAACGTTTCCTGCCCCTATTGGCGGAAGCTGGGCCGGATCTCCCACAAGGATGAGGAGGGCCGAGGGCTTGATTGCCCTGGCCAGGCGATAAAAAAGGGACAGGTTGACCATGGATGCCTCGTCAACCACCACGACCTTGTGGGGCAGGGGGTTGTCAGGTCCGTGCTCAAACTGGTTTTCTCCCTTGTATTTTAGCAGGGCATGGATGGTCACTGCATCGTACCCGGTGGCTTTCCGTAGGCGCGAGGCGGCCATTCCCGTAAAGGCGCAGCAGATGATGTCATCCCTGGCTGCATAGTAATTGCTCAGGAGATCAAGTATGACCCTGCATACAGTGGTTTTACCTGTGCCTGCATAACCCGCAAGGCCAAAGACCATCCGGGGTTCCGTGGCGATCTTGCGGATTATTTCCCGCTGTTCAGGGGCAAATTCAACTCCCTTCCTGTTTTCATATTCTGATATGAATTTTTCGACTTCTTCCCTGGTAATGGTCTTCCTGCGGGATTTCTTGGCCCGTTCCAGAAAAAAATCCCTGAGCCTGTCTTCCATGTATTTGTAAGAACTGAGGCCTGTCTCCTGTTCCTGTCCCTGGATGATAATCCCTTCCAGAAGCATCTTTTTTAACACGCCATTGATCCTTGAATCAGTAACCTGAACCTCGTCAGTGGACAGGATTTCTTTTATGGCAGTCATAAGGTCTTCCCTGCCAAGATAGCAGTGGCCCTGTGATTCTGCCGCATCCATGAGCACGTGGTTTACAGCAGCCTTTATCCTCCAGGGAGAATCCGATGGAATGCCAAGTGAGAGGGCTATCCTGTCTGCTGTCTTGAATCCTATACCCCTGACCTCGGTGAGCTTGTAGGGATTTTCCCTTATGGTTTCCAGGGCGGTTTCGCCAAAGTGGTTGTAGATACGGATAAGGAGATTGGGGGTGATCTGGCCCTGGCTGCCAAGGTATGCGCCCAGGGCCTTCAGAGAGCGGTGCTTGCGCCAGGATTTTTTGATGACTGCCAGCCTTTTTTCCTTGATTCCTTTGACTGAGAGGAGTTTCTCAGGCTCATTATCCAGGATCCGGACCAGTTCAGCCTCTCCGAACTGGTCAAGCAGCTTTTGGGCCGTCTTCTCTCCAAGGCCTTTAACTACCTTGCTCAGGAAGAAATGGAGTTCGCTGCCCAGGAGCCTGTATTTCTTGAAATCAAACTGTCGGCCATATTTGGTCATCTGCCATGAGCCCTTGAATTCGAATTCTGCCCCGACAAGGCCGGCATTGGACGCCAGTTCGCAAATGTGTCCCTTGACAGTGAAACCTGCCCCCCGCTTGGGCCTTACCCTGAGGATTGCAAAGCCCGATTCAGGATTGGAATAGGTTATCCTTTCCACCGTGGCCCTGAGTTTTATCTCAGGTTGCTGGTTTTCCAGGGTTTTCTTTTGTTTCCTTTGAGCCATTTTCAGGTCTTCTTCCTGGGATCCAGTGCGTCTCTGAGGCCTTCCCCCAGCAGATTGTATCCCAGGACTGTGATTAGAATGGCAAGGCCTGGATAAACAGAAAGCCACCAGGCGATTTCAAGGTTGTCTTTGCCCTCGGTCAACATGTTTCCCCAGCTTGGGGTAGGAGGCTGAACACCTATGCCCAGGAAGCTCAGGGCACTTTCCGTGAGAATTGCCCCCCCTACTCCCAGGGTGGCGGAGACGATGATGGGTGCTATTGCATTTGGAAGTATCTCATTGAATACTATTCTCATGTTCGACGCTCCTGAAATCCGGGCAGCAAGAACGAAATCTCTCTTCCTGAGGCTCAGGAACTCGGCCCGCACAAGGCGAGCCACACCCATCCACCCCGTGAGCCCTATGACAGCCATGATGTTCCAGATGGAAGGCTCCAGGAAGGCAATGACAGCCATGATCAGGAAAATGGATGGAAAGCAGAGCATAATATCCACAAAGCGCATAACCAGGGTATCCACCCATCTGCCATAGAAGCCCGCCAGTGCACCCAGCACCGTACCTACTGCGGTTGCTATGCCAACTGCAACGAAGCCCACCAGCAGTGAGATGCGGGAGCCGTATATCAGCCTTGAAAGGCAG
>QOAL01000228.1 GCA_003978135.1 Thermodesulfatator sp. | reverse complement strand
TACAATTCATGCATGGGCAACCATGAAATCCAGGCTGCCTCCCGCTGGGAGCATTCCCGGTTTGTCCCGTTCACTTTCATAGGTCAGGAATATGCTCCGTACCTCTTTCGGTTTTCTGAGCTAACTGCTCCGAATTCATAATATGAAAGGGACGAGCAGTTTCTTTCAAGATTTCACCAAGGGGAAGCCAGGTTTAGCCGCACTTAATGTTGTAAGATTGTCCAAGTATGTATCCAGATGAAGTATGTAGCTTGCACAGCGGCTGTTGGCGAAATCTTGAAAGAAACCACTCGTCCCAAGGGTCCCCAGACTATGAGGATAGACTGGGAATGCTCCCAGGCAGCCAGTGCCAGGAGCCAGGCTCTAACCGGGACGGCACAAGGCCGGTAAAAAAATTAGGATGCCGTGAAAGGGCGCAATCAGATTTCTTCTGTCTTTCCCGAATAAACCAGCACAGCCTTTCCTTCCAGGTACACCTCTGTGACATCCGGAGCTTCTTCCTTTTTAAAGTATACCTTTAAAAGCTCTCCTCCCCAGGTTTTTACCTCCACCGGAGGTTCAACTAGGCCTTTTATGCTGGCTATTATGGCACTGGCCACGGCTCCGGTGCCACAGGCATAGGTTTCATCTTCTACGCCGCGTTCATAAGTGCGGATAAGTATGCTTGATGGGCCAGTTGGCTTTACAAAATTTACATTTGTTCCTTCTGGACTGAAGATTTTGTGGTGTCTTACCAGTCTTCCAAGTTCAAAGACCGGCGCTTTTCCCAGGTCGTTTGGAAAAAGGACAGCATGTGGCACGCCCGTGTCTATAAAATGAACTGTTTTTTCCTTTTCATGCAAAGGAATTTTCATGTCCAGCTTCAGATCTTTGGGAGGGGTAAGCTGAAGTTTTACAACGGAATCTTTCACCTGGGCCTTTATGATTCCGGCACCTGTTTCAAATTTCAGCTCCGGGCCGCATATGCCTTCTATCACGGCAAATCGCGCCGCACAACGGCCGCCGTTTCCACACATGTCAGCATGGCTGCCGTCT
Organism: Thermodesulfatator sp.; assembly: GCA_003978135.1. Classification (GTDB taxonomy): domain Bacteria; phylum Desulfobacterota; class Dissulfuribacteria; order Dissulfuribacterales; family QOAL01; genus QOAL01. Next base: position 5,884 of record QOAL01000228.1, on the reverse strand, counting down.
GCATTGAAAAAACGCCACTTGAAATCCGCCTTGCTGGATTCTTCTATTAAAATGAGCCCATCTGCCCCTATGCCAAAGTGCCTCTTGCAGAATTTTACCGCAATTTCAGATGCCCGGGCCGGATTTATCAATTTGTCCCTGTTATCTATGAGGATGAAGTCGTTTCCGCTGCCGTGCATTTTTTTAAAGGGAATATGGGAATTCATGAACCATTTTCCTCCCAGTCGGGAATCTTTTCACCCCTGACGAGGTCATTAAATGTTTCGCGTTCTCTTACCACCTCAAACCTGGTGCCCCTGACCATGACTTCTGCCACCCTGGGCCTGGAGTTGTAATTTGAAGACATGGTGAAGCCATACGCCCCGGCGCTCATTACAGCCAGAAGATCGCCTCGGTTCATCCGGGGAAGCTCCCTGTCCCTTGCCAGGAAATCACCTGTTTCACAAATGGGGCCGACCACGTCAACTGTAGTCAGCTCGTTGTCTTTTTCTGAGACAGGCCTGATTTCATGAAAGGCATCATACAGGCTTGGCCGTCCAAGATCGTTCATGGCTGCATCAACTACATAAAAGTTTTTCAGGGAATTTTTCTTGGTGTAGAGCAGCTTGGTGACAAGAATGCCACTGTTTCCGCATATTGAGCGGCCAGGCTCAATAATAATGGCCTGGTCCATTCCAGATGCCAGCTTGAGGGTGGCAGATACATAATCTTCCGGTTCCGGAGGGACTTCATTTCCATAGGATATGCCCAGTCCTCCTCCAAGATCCATGTACGAAAGTTTTATGCCAGAGGAAGAAAGCTCGTGGATGATGCCCTGTATCTTTTCCAGTGCATTTATAAAGGGCTCTGTTTCCAGTATCTGGGAGCCGATATGAAAGGAGATTCCAGTGACCTCCAGCCACCTGGAGCCTGCCGCTTCCCTGTAAAGTTCAATGGCCTGATCCATGGAAAGGCCGAACTTGTTCTTTTTGAGACCAGTGGAAATGTAGGGATGGGTTTTGGCATCCACGTCTGGATTTACCCTGATGGAAATCCTGGCTGTTTTATCCAGGAGCTTGGCAGTCTCCTCCAGAACCTGCATTTCCTGGTGCGATTCAACGTTGAACATGAGGATTCCCTGTTGCAGGGCATAAGCCATCTCTGCCTCGGTCTTACCTACCCCGGAATAAACTATACGTTCTGAAGGAATGCCTGCCTTGATTGCCCGGAAAAGCTCTCCCCCGGAGACGATATCAGCGCCCGCACCAAGGCTGGACAAGGTATGCAAGACAGCAAGGTTGCTGTTGGCCTTTACTGCAAAACAGATAAGGTGCCTTTTATCCCCGAAGGCCTGGTGGTACGCCTTAAAGCGGCCTTCCAGATATGCTGAGGAATAGCAGTAGAAAGGGGTTCCCACCTCTGCTGCGATTTTTTCTACTGGAACGTCTTCACAGTAGAGGCTCTTGTCCTGATAATAAAAGATTTCATCCTTCATGAATGCAGGAGTTCCTTTCAATTTTTCTTATCTTATGCTGATGGTGATTATCCTGGATGGCGGACTTTCGTTGGGCGGATAGGAGTCATCCACTGCTGTTACAAAATATGCGTAACTGCCCTTTTTCAGCCTGGTCATGTCCACGAAGCTTGTGGCTTTCAATGGCTGCTGGTTAAGCTTGGCTATGATATCTGACGGATCCTTTCTGTAGACATTGTAGCCAATAATGTCATATCTCCTGAGTTTCTGCCATGTAATAACGATTCCTTCCGCACCCCTTGAGACTCCAAGGAGCCTAGGTGCGTCCAGAGAGCCAAAGCCCTTGGCGCGCACCAGAAGGGGTTCAGATGCCTTCCCTTCTATTTTTGTGCCGTGAAAGGTAAAAATGGGCACCACCTTGTATTCCACGTACCGGTAGGTTCTTCTTATCCTGTCAGACCAGGTGGTCTTGTCAGTAGAAGAATGAAGCCTGGTCCAGGTCTTTTCATCATCAAATTTTCGCAATATTTGGTATTTGAGTGGTTCAGCCAGGGGGCGTCCATCCATGAATCTGTCCGGAGGAAGCCATGAAAGGGTTATTCCCTCCTCTGAGGTCTCGGCAGACAGATTCATGGGAGGGCCAGGCGGGCAGTGCCATGCAAAGGATATCTTGTTGGAAAGGTCTGATACGTTAAGGAGTCCCTTTACTGTCTGTACCTGATAGATGTAATAAAAGCCCTCTGTCAGAGTGGTATCTTCATAATGTATCTTCTGGCCGGGCTCCGGCTTGGAATCAAGGGTTATGGTGATGGGTTCGCCATAATGGGGCGGACACTCCAGGCAGCCTCCATTAATGGGTACTTCTGCCTTGTAGAGCTTAAATTCCTTGACATGGGAAAGGGGGCTTCCATCATGATTTCTCACCGGCACACTCCACGAGAGGATTACGCCCTTTTCAGTGATTTTAAAGGAAAGATCCTTTATCCTTTCGGGCCTTAAAGTGCCAGGGGGCACAGGAGCCCTTTTCCTGCCACATGAGACAGACAGAAGGCTGAGGCATACCAGCGCCAGCAGGAGTATAAAGGTGAGAGATTTTTTCATGTCAGTTGAAAATCCTCAAGCCACTTATCAGCTTCATCTAATTGTATTTTGACTGCGGACAAGGCCGTTCCACCTGGACAGTTCCTGGAGTTCACAGATCCCTTCACGTCAAGCACCTGGAACACATCATCATCAATGGCAGGATGAAGGCCCTTCAGTTCCACAAGGCTGAGATCAGTAAGCTCCCTGCCCGAAGAGATGCATGTGGCCACTGCCTTTCCTACTATTTCATGGGCTTGTCTGAAAGGTATGCCCTTTTTGACAAGGTAGTCGGCAAGGTCCGTGGCAGTAAGAAACCCTGTCCTGGTATCTGCCTCAAGCCTGTCTTTCCTGGGTTTAAGATTAGCAACCAGGAATTTCATAATATTTACGCAGGAAGTGGTGGTATCAAGGGCGTCAAACAGTGCCTCCTTGTCTTCCTGGAGATCCCTGTTGTATGCAAGGGGAAGCCCCTTCATAAGGGTCAAGAGGGCTAGCAGATGTCCGTAAACCCGCCCGGTCTTTCCCCTCACCAGCTCGGGTACGTCAGGATTTTTTTTCTGGGGCATAATACTTGAGCCGGTACAGAAGGCATCCGGAAGGTCCACAAATGAAAACTCTGAAGATGCCCACAGCACCATTTCCTCTGAAAGCCTGCTTAGGTGCATCATGATGACACTCAACACAAAGACAAACTCAATGGCAAAGTCCCTGTCAGAGACTGCATCAAGGCTGTTGGCGCTGATGTCATCAAAGTCCAGCTCCCTGGCTGTCATGTATCTGTCAATCTTAAAACCCGTTCCTGCCAATGCAGCACTGCCGAGGGGGCAGATGTTTACCCTGCCGAGACAGTCCCTCAGGCGAAGCCGGTCCCTTTTGAACATCTGGAAATAGGCCAGCATGTGATGCGACCAAAGGATTGGCTGTGCCTTTTGCAGGTGGGTAAAGCCTGGCATCACAACATCTGTGTACTGAGTGGCCTGGTGAATGAATGCTCCTTGAAGACCGGCAAGAAGCCGGTCCACCACAATAATCTGCTCCCTGACATAAAGCCTGAGGTCTGTTGCAACCTGATCATTCCTTGACCTGGCAGTGTGCAGCCTTCCTCCAGCCGGGCCAATAAGGTCTGTCAGTGCCTTTTCAATGTTCATGTGAACATCTTCAAGCTCAGGCTTCCAGTCAAACCTTCCTTCATCTATCTCCTGTTTTATCTTGTCAAGACCTTTATGGATATCCTTTACGTCTTCCTGGGAGATGATTCCGCATCTGGCAAGCATTCGTGCATGGGCCTCGCTGCCCTTGATGTCTTGGGAATAAAGCCGTCTGTCATAGTGTTCAGAGGCAGAAAATTTTTCCACCAGTTCGTTGGTGCCTTGTGAAAACCTGCCTCCCCAGAGTTTTTTCTTTCCCTGTATCTTTTTCTCACCCATGAATTTTCCTGATTTTTTCCTTTCAGAACGTGTCGGCTCCCTTGCCCAGATGTCGGCCAAATGAAAAAGGGCAGGGTGAACCTGACTGGAACACTCCTGCCCTTTTTAAAAGCTATATAAGCTTATGTAAACCTAAAAATCCTGCAGTGAGCCTCAGGTACCCATTTCCCATGAGGACAGGTATTTTTCCTGTTCATCTGTAAGGCTGTCTATGGATATATTCATGCTTGAAAGCTTCAGCCTTGCGATTTCCTGGTCAATTTCTTTGGGTACCCCGTACACGGTATTTTCAAGGCTCTTTCCAGCCTTGACCATGTGCTCTGAGCAAAGGGCCTGGTTTGCAAAACTCATGTCCATGACGCTGGAAGGATGGCCTTCAGCAGCGGCAAGGTTGATGAGCCTGCCTTCTCCCAGGACATAGATCCGTCTGTTGTTTTTGAGTGTATATTCTTCCACAAATGGTCGTATGGTCCTGCTGGACTCGGTGATCTCCTTCAGGGAGTCAAGGTCAAGTTCCACGTTGAAGTGGCCGGAATTGCTGACAATAGCCCCGTCTTTCATGGCCAGGAAATGCTCCTGGCGAATTACATGGATGTCTCCTGTTACAGTGCAGAAGAAGTCACCTATGGCTGCCGCCTCCTTTATGGGCATTACCTCAAAGCCGTCCATAACTGCCTCAAGGCCCCTCAGGGGATCGACCTCAGTTACTATTACCCTGGCGCCATGCCCCTTTGCTCTCATGGCAACCCCCTTGCCGCACCAGCCGTATCCTGAAACCACGAATATGCTTCCGGCAATCAGCCTGTTGGTGGCCCTGATTATTCCATCAATGGTGGACTGGCCAGTACCATACCGATTGTCAAAAAGGTGCTTTGTATCTGCATCATTCACGGCAATGATAGGGTAGTGGAGTACCCCGTCTTTTGCCATGGCCCTGAGGCGGATAACGCCGGTGGTGGTTTCCTCGGTTCCGCCTATGATGTCTTTCAGGAGTTCCTTCTTTTCCTGGTGGAGTGTGGACACCAGGTCTGCACCGTCATCCATGGTGATCTGCGGTTTTGCATCTATAACAGCCCTCAGGTGGTCGTAATAGGTATCATTGTCTTCGCCCTTTATGGCAAATACAGGAATCTTGTCATGGACCACCAGGGATGCGGCAACATCATCCTGGGTGCTCAGGGGATTTGATGCGCAAAGATAGACCTCTGCTCCTCCTGCCTTGAGAGTCTGGCACAGGGCAGCGGTTTCAGTGGTAACGTGGAGACATGCGCCCAGGCGAATGCCTCTGAGGGGCTGTTCCTTGGAAAATCTTTCCTTGATCAAATTGAGCACGGGCATGCTTTGGGCTGCCCATTCAATGCGAAGTTTCCCGGCATTGGCCAGGGATTCATCCTTTACGTGATATTTCATCTATTGTTGTTCTCCTTGAAGCACAAAATTTGCATCTGGTCTTAAATGCCGGCCTTTTCTTTCAATTTTTCAACCATGTCAAGCTTTTCCCAGGTAAATTCCGGTTCCAGCCTTCCAAAGTGGCCATAGGCAGCGGTTTTCTTGTAAATGGGTCTTCTAAGGTCCAGGTATTCTATTATATCCTTGGGCTTGAAGCTGAAGTTGTCCTCTATGAGGCGTACTATGTCGTCCTGGGGAATCTTTTCGGTGCCAAAGGTTCTCACATTGATGGCAAGAGGCCTGGTTACGCCAATGGCATAGGAAACCTGCACCTCGCATTCCCCGGCAATTCCCGCTGCAACTATGTTTTTTGCAACGTATCTGGCCATGTAAGATGGTGATCTGTCCACCTTCGTTGGATCCTTTCCGGAAAAGGCGCCACCTCCGTGATGCCCCCTGCCTCCGTAAGTGTCAACAATGATCTTTCTGCCGGTAACACCGCAGTCAGCCAGGGGACCGCCGACAACGAATC
>QOAL01000069.1 GCA_003978135.1 Thermodesulfatator sp. | reverse complement strand
AAGAAAAAGCCGAATGTGGAAACTCAGGAATCAAATAAGGCAAAAAGATATTTTCTGGTGGGTAAATAGTTTTATGAAGGCAGCATTCTCAAGAGATCTTGATGCATTTCAGGCCACAGATGAAGGCTATTTTGAGGATTTCTATTGATATTTAGCGCCGGGACTTGGACAGATGAGCCTAAAGAAACAGGGGAGGGCAGGCTACTTTTTGATCTTTTCCCTGGCAACAGACGCTATGGTTATCAGTCCCATTCCTGAAAAAATTAGAGATACAGGTTCTGACAACTTTGTTGATAATAGATTATTAAGGGCCTCGAGACTCGGCGTAATCTGTGGAAGTATCTGGGGCTGACTTAACATGCTGATGGCAGCAATTAAAAAGCAGCCTGTAAATGATACTAAGAGAGTACCTTTATTCATTTTTCCCATGACAAACGCTCCCCTGCTTTAAAATTTTTTTCAGCCTTTTGTTCAAGTCAATTATTTATTGTTCAAGAAACGTACCAACTGAAGGGCTGTTTTTTATTCGCAAAATATGCGCTATCCACGAATAATTGGTCATATTTTCTCTATAGAGGAAAACTTTTTCACTTTTGGAAAAGTTTTTCCATGGAAAAATTTCTCCTTTGCTGTTGGTGCTTATATTTAGGGCCAAACACATTCCTGTTTTAACAAAGTGAACCGGACAACCAGGGAAGGTGCTGTTAGCCTTAGCGACTGACCAGTTTTTTTACAATTTTGTAATTTTTTATTGATTTGATCTTGCCTGGCAGAGATCCCGAACATATTTTACTTGACGTGCCGGCAGAAAGATTCCCTGCAGGGATGTACATGGATTTTCTAAATTTCTTAAAACGGAGGTATCCTTTGAAAATGAAAAGAATTGCAGCACTCTTTGCGACGGTCTTTCTCCTCAGCGGCATGGGACAGTTGCAGGTAATGGCAGAGACGTCAGCAGATGTGAGCAAGGGAGCAGTAAAGGAGGCCAGGTCCCAGGCCGAGAAGGAAAAGGTCCAGGTTGTCAAAGAAGCCCTTGATGCGTTGTCATTGACTCACAAAGTACTTGATGACCTAAAACAAAAAAACAAGGAAAAGGCATTAAAAGACCTTGAAAAGGCTATAGGAAAGCTGGAAATTATCTTGGCCGACAAATCCGCCCCGGCTCTTCTTCCCATCGATTCATCCATAGTGGCTATAGAATACCGAGGTGACCTGGACACAGTTAAAGCCACATTAAAGGAGGTGAGGAAGCTGTTGGACAAACAGCAAATCCAGGAGGCACGCCGTCTTCTCGATACCCTCCAAAGTGAAATCGACATCATTACCATTAACCTGCCGGTTGTGTCCTATCCAGAGGCGCTGAAGCTTGCTGCCAAATATCTGCATGAGGATAAAATCACAGAGGCACAAGACGTCCTGAACATGGCCCTGAAAACTCTTGTCCGAAACGAGATGGTCCTGCCTATACCACTTTTGAAGGCACAGGCCCTTGTGGAAGAGGCAGAAAAAACAGCAAAGAAGGACAAGAAACAGGCCATTAAACATCTTGAGGCGGCCAAAAAAGAGCTGAAATTAGCAGAGGTCCTTGGCTACACCAGTACCAGCGATACGACCTACAAGACCCTTCATGAGTCTATCGCAAAGATAGAAAAAGAAATCAAGGGAAAGAACAAGGCTGAAAAACTCTTTGACGAGCTCATAGAAAAGCTGAAAGAGTTCAAGGAAAGGGCTGAAAAAACATTCAGCAAATCCATTTAGCAAGGATGCACCAGAGCCCCTTCGTCAGGAGAAGGGGCTTTTTCTTTTTTTCACAGTAGAACAAGAGCAAAGTCAAAAAGATCATTCATTTCAAGCGCCGGGCTTAACAGCTTGTGAAAAGACATAAACTCGCTGCCCCGGCAGCCTACATGCCGTATTGCCCCTGCAATTCGTTATCTTGCTGACATGTCTTTTGGAACATGCACGGATAGATCGCCATTATAGGAAAAATATTGCAAAATTGTAACAAAACTGTATGTTGCCTGGCAATCGTCCATAGGATTTTCGTTGACAGAGTATCATTTCATGAAAAAAGGCCATCAAGCCCAGGAAATAGAATATTTGAGGATGGAAAATCTGTCCGAGAGCCGGCAGATTACCGAACTCCTTTGTCTTTATGAGGTGACCAGGGCACTTTCGGGCAATCTAAAGCTTAAGGAAGGCCTTAACCGCGTACTTCAGATAATGGCAGAACACCTCGGCATGGTCCGGGGCACAGTTACCCTTTTGAAGCCTGGTTCATCAGAGCTGCAGATAGAGGTTGCCCACGGACTGACCGCCGAGGCCAGGAGAAGGGGACACTACAAGCTCGGAGAAGGCATAACCGGCCGAGTGGTAGCAAATGGCCAGCCCATCGTCATACCCAACATCACAAAGGATCCTAGATTTTTGAATCGTACCAGGACCAGGACTGGAGCCAATCCAAACCAGCCTGTTTCCTTTATATGCGTTCCCATAAATCATGGTTCGTATACCATAGGGGCGTTAAGTGTTGACCGCTATGCGGCATCTGATGTTTCCCTGGAAGATGATTTGAGGCTTCTTACCATAATAAGCAGCCTAATTGCCCAGTCTGTAATTCGTCTGCAGGAAGCCAATGCAGAAAGACAGTCCTTGATCAGTGAAAACAGAAAGCTTCGTATAGCCCTTGCAGAAAAATACCGGGTGGGAAGCCTCATCGGCAACTCGAGCCAGATGCAGGAAGTCTATGAGATGGTCCACCGGGTGGCTGAAAGCAATGCAACGGTGCTCCTGAGAGGTGAGAGTGGAACCGGCAAGTCCCTGGTTGCCAAGGCCATTCACTTTAACAGCCGTCAGGCCAAAGGTCCCTTTATAAACGTAAACTGCTCTACCCTGCCGGAGACCCTTATTGAAAGCGAACTGTTCGGCCATGCAAAGGGGGCATTTACAGGAGCTATCCAGCAAAAAAAGGGACGGTTTGAGCTGGCAAACGGTGGCACCATATTTCTGGATGAAATCGGAGAGCTTCCCCACAGCGTCCAGGTGAAACTGCTGGGGGTAATTCAGGACAAGGAGTTTCAGCGGGTCGGAGGCACGAGGACAATAAGAATCAAATGCCGTATCGTGGCAGCCACCAACAAGAACCTGGAAGATGCCATGGAAAGAGGTGAATTCAGGGAAGACCTGTATTATCGTTTGAACGTGTTTCCCATTTATCTGCCACCGTTAAGGGAGAGGAAGACAGACATAATACTTCTTGCAGAGCACTTCCTGGAAAAATTTTCCAAGGAGCACGGCAAGAAGATAAAATGCTTCTCAAAAGCTGCACTTGATTGTCTCATGCAGTATGACTGGCCGGGAAACGTCAGGGAGCTTCAGAATTATGTTGAACGCGCAATAATCATATGCGATGAAAATATCCTCAGGATTCATCATCTGCCTGCCAGTCTCCAGCTTGCCGGGGACGATGCCGGGCATACCGACAGGAGGAAATCATTTGCTGATGCTGTGGCAGGCTTTGAAAAGGAGTTGATAATGGAGGCCCTTTCAGAGACAGGAGGGAATCAGACCAGGGCGGCGAAACTTCTAAATTCCAGTCTCAGGATAATCAATTACAAGATCAAGAAATACAACATTGATACAAAGATGTTCAAAAAACCGTCCTGAGCAAAGATTTATTCCTGATGTCACCTCCTAGAAAACACAGCAGGCCTGTATACAAAAAAAACCGGGGCAGAAAAAGGCGCCGCCGCTTCTTCATGAAACCTCCCCGCACTCCAGAAGACGGGCAGCTCTGCCTATTCAAGGATATGGATCTAAGCCCCAAGCACATCCAGAGACCAAACCACTGTATAAGCAGGAAGAATATTGACCGGGAGGCGCTTAAAGTCCTTTACAGGCTGAAGGATCACGGCCACCTGGCATATCTGGTAGGTGGAAGCGTACGTGATCTCCTGCTTGGCAAAACACCCAAGGATTTTGACATAGGAACCGATGCCACCCCTGAGGAAATCAGAAGGCTTTTCAGGTACAGCAGAATAATCGGCAAGCGCTTTCGCCTGGTGCACGTATATTTCCGAGGAGGCAAGGTGATCGAGGTTTCGACTTTCAGAAAACAGATAGAGCTTGACGACAGGGAAGCTGCCAGGGAAGGGCTTGGGGCGGAAAGCATTTTCGGTTCTCCCAGGGAGGACGCCTTCAGGAGGGACCTGACCATCAATGGCCTTTTTTACAACATCGCCGACTTCGGGATAATTGACTACGTGGGAGGGATGGAAGACCTTAAACGGGGTGTAATCAGGACTATTGGAGATCCTGAAAGGCGCTTCATCAGAGACCCTGTCAGGATGCTTCGAACTGTGCGCCATGCTGCAAGAACAGGCTTTTCAATTGATGAGGACACCTGGAAAGCTGTGCGAAGACATGCATCAAAGATAAAACTTTGCGCCATTCCCAGGGTGAGAGATGAATGGCTGAAGGATCTTAAATCCGGTGTAAGCGCTCCCTGGAGCAGGTACATGATAGAATCGGGGCTTTTCCAGGAGATGTTTCCCGCCCTTAAGCAACACTTGAATGGCGAAGATGGCCAGGCCCTGAAAGAGCTCCTTTTTAAGGTGCTGACCAGAATGGACCTGCTGGTGAGGGAAGGCAGGAAGTTTAGCGATGCCTTTTTCCTTTGTGCCCTGGCAAGCCCGTTTCTGCATTTCATGCCCGAGTGGCACGCCCTGAGGCCTCAAAAGGTACGATGGCCCACCTATGAAGTGCGAACCATCCTTGACGGCATGTTTTTCCCCTATGATTTCAAAAGGGCTGACAGGGATTTGATGGCGCAGCTTATTTCCAGCCACTGGCCCCTGGAATTCTGTGCTGGAAGGAAAAGGTGGCAGAAAAGGGTTTATTCAAAGGCCACCTTTCCTGAGGCCATGGAGCTTTACAACTGCCTACAGCAAGCCTTGGGCAGGCAGGAAATCCACCTTGAGGAAACCAGGCGCCTTTCCGGCAGAAGTGGCAGGGCCAGAAGGAGAAAGGGGAGAAAAAAGCAGCATATGGCCAGGAGAAATGCAAAGTCAGATTCGGGGGACAGAACTAAATGAAACTTAGGCAGAATGCACGGGAACTGGTACTCATCGAGCTGTCCGGCTCAGGACTGCTTCTGGGAGAGATAAGATACAATAAGCAGACTGAAACAGTGCTCTTTACCCTGGAAAAATCCGCCTTTTTTGACCTATATTTTCCCTGTACGGTAAGCTTTGACCAAAACAGAGGGGTGACAGTACATCCTCATGTGGTAAATGCCATGACAACTTCTTCCATAAGGGTGCAAAGGAGCAGAGTGAGCTACTTTGTGCTGGAAACGGACATAGTTCCCGCCCTTAGGAGCCAGTATCTGGGTCTGATCAACCAGATTATTGGCAGAGCCGGTGGCAGGACAGGCGGGCCTTCACCAGGGGATGATGATACACCGCCAGATGACAGACCCAAGGGTGGATCGAGGCTGCTGGATCTCAAGAAACTGAGAAACAAAAAATCCGGGTCATGAAACAGTTCTCATGATTCCCTATCCCAGGATTGATCCTGTAATAGTACACATAGGTCCCTTGGCACTTCGATGGTACGGGCTCATGTACCTGCTGGGATTTTTTGCCTCCTTTTACCTGGTCAAGAAACAAATCGCAGAAGAGCTTGGCACGTCAGACAGGAAAAGACTGGCAGCAGAGCAGGCCCTGCTGGATGGTATCATCGTTGCTCTTGTTGCAGGCGTGATCCTGGGAGGTCGCCTGGGTTACGTACTTTTTTACAACCTTTCCTATTTTCTGGAGCACCCTGCAGAGATACTTGCCACCTGGCATGGAGGCATGTCCTTCCATGGTGGCGCTGTTGGCGTCATGATAGCTGGCTGGTTATACTGCCGGCTTCACAATACGGATTTTTTCAAATGGTCCGACAGGTTTGCCGTTACCGTACCAATTGGCCTGGGCCTTGGGCGCATAGGCAATTTCATAAACGGGGAACTTTATGGCAGGCCGTCTGATGTACCCTGGGCCATGATCTTTCCAGACGGAGGGTTTGTGCCCAGGCACCCGTCCCAGCTTTATGAAGCCTTTCTGGAAGGAATAGTACTTTTTTCCATGCTGTGGCCCCTGCGCAGGAAAAAGTGGCCATCCGGGCGCAAGACAGCGCTTTTTTTTATTGGATATGGGATAATTCGTTTTTTTGTGGAATTTCTCAGGGAACCGGACCCGCAGCTTGGGTTCCTGGCCTTGGGCTGGGTAACCATGGGCCAGGTATTGAGTATTGCCCTGATATTTCTGGGCATTGTCCTCTGGACAGTACGGAAACCGCTAAAATTGGAGGAATAGAAAATGCTGCTGGTAGACGCAAAGACCATGCAGGAGATGGACAGGCACACCATCGAGGCAGTGGGTATTCCCGGAATAGTTCTCATGGAAAATGCAGGCAGGGGATGTACTGACGTCCTTTTAAAGGAATTCGGCAGCATTGTTCATGATGGTTGCCTGGTGGTAGCCGGACCGGGCAATAACGGTGGAGATGGATTCGTTATTGCCAGATACCTGGAACAAAGACAGTGCAAAGTAAACATAATATGTCTATGCAACCTCGAAAAATTCAGAGGTGATGCCCTTGCCAACCTGAATATCTGCCAAAATCTCAAAATTAAAATACATGAGTGCCCTGACGAAGAAACCCTTAACAAAAGGCAGGCCATATTTGACAGCTCAGCAGTAATAGTAGATGCCATATTTGGTACAGGGCTCAGCAGGGAGATAAGGGGACATTATGCCACTGCTGTATCAATGATAAACAGCAGCAGTGCAAAGGTGCTTTCAGTGGATATTGCTTCCGGGCTTTCATCTGACACGGGAATATACTCGGAACCGCTGTAAAAGCAGATTGTACAGTTACTATGGCCATGGCAAAGATAGGTCATGTAAACTGGCCTG
>QOAL01000047.1 GCA_003978135.1 Thermodesulfatator sp. | reverse complement strand
GCATACAGATTTTCAGGCCCTCCCCTGGGCCAGGCATGGGACACGTCAAAGCTCCAGGGGCAAACCGTCGGCAGCATCACCATAGAAAACTGGCAGGTAGCGGTGTTTACCGGCCAGGACCTCATATTGCCCAAAAATACCATGTCTTATGCAATAGGAGGCATATCAGGCACCTTGAATCTTGAAACATTCATCTGCAGCCCTCTCTGCGAGTAGAAGGACGGTTCTTCCCGGGCGCGGTCACACAGGGGAAGATTTCAATATGATACGTCTTTGGTAGTATCCATCCAGAAATAGGCAATTTTGTTGGAGGACAAGGCGTAAGGAGGCGAAAAAGCGCGGTGTACTGGGCGTACATGAGCATTTTTCGCCGACGAGCAACACAGTCATCGGGCAAAAGGGCCATTTATGGATGGTCACGTGCTCGGCAAGGCCGGATGTTTACAGGTGCGGAGGCGATTCACTGCTTAGCCGCTGCCACTACTTTCGTCTTCATCCTTTCAGCAGAGATAAGGAGGGCGGGCTCATAAGTTCATAACAAAAGAAAGCCCCGTCCTTGCCTCCAAGTCCTTAATTTTGTAATCTACTGAGTTAAGCTTGGCTTAAACTCTTCAAATTCGTAGCTCTAGTAGCTCTAGCTCTGGATGCAGGTGGGCACACCACATTTAATCGCATAAAGCACCTAAAAATTCTTTTTTTTCAGGCACTTTTTAAGGTATATAATCAGCGTTGAAATTTCCATCATAGGCCGTCCAATACGATTGGAATCTGACATACAATATGAGCCATACAGGTACAGACAAACGCCACGCGGGCAGTAAAGAGCTTAAGTCCAGACCATTTGAATGTCTCAAGGACAGGCTGAAAAAGGCCTCTGCGCCCGGTGTAAAAAATATAGGCCCAGCTGTTCAGGAAAAGAAACCGGGCCCAAATGAGTCAGTGCCCTCTTCTGATACGGACCTGTTTCTAAAGGCCATGGAAGGAGTAAAGCCTCTGAAGGGGAAGAAGAGGCGGGGACATACCCCTGGCTCGACAACTCCAGGCAATGCAGGAAACAGGAAGGAAAAGGAGCTAGAAGATGCTATTCGGGAACTCAAGGATCTGGTGGAGGGTAAAATGCCCCTGCCAGTGGAAAAGATACCCGAATACATGGACGGACCACCTGTTAATTCCGACAGGAGGCTCCTGAAAAAACTAAGGTCAGGAGATTTTGCCATACAGGCCTATTGCGAGCTCCATGGCCTTAACGCTGACCAGGCACTCAAGGTCTGTGACGGATTCATGTCAGATTCCCTAATGAGCAACAGGCGCTGTATTGCTTATATTCATGGCCGGGGCAAATCTTCCCCGGGAAAACCCGTCTTGAAGGAACTGGTAAAAAATTTTCTTAACAGGGGCAGGTTCAGGCGCTACATCCTGGCATATTGCAGCGCGCCTTCCTGGGACGGAGGGCCCGGAGTGACCTATGTGCTCCTGAGAAAACGGCCTGTCAAAAAATCAAGAAAGAGATGAAAAAAAAGAAAACAGGGCTCTTCGTAGTGGTTGAGGGCATAGACGGAACGGGCAAGTCCACACTTGTCAGCAATCTGTACAAGAACCTGAGAAAGCACGGAATAGATGTCCTGATCACCTTTGAGCCTACCCATGGTAGGTGGGGGAAAAAATTGCGTCAGAGTTTCACAGGGAACACCAGGCTGAGCCCGGAGGAAGAACTTTCCCTTTTCATCAAGGACAGAAAGGAACACCTGGAGGATACAGTTTTCCCTGCCTTGGAAGCTGGAAGGGTGGTCATCTGTGACCGCTACTATTTTTCTACAATAGCTTACCAGGGAGCCAGGGGACTTGACCAGAAAATGATCCGCAGAAAAAATTCCTCCTTTGCACTCAGGCCTGATGTCTGTTTTATCCTGGAGCTGCCACCCGAGGAGGCGGTAAAGAGAATTACCCAGGGCAGGGCAGAAAAGACAAACAATTTCGAAGGGCTGGAATATCTCAAGAAAGTTGCAGAGATTTTTTCGTCCATGAAAGAAGACTGTATTATAAGGCTGGACGCGAATCTGCCTCCTGAACAATTGTCAGAACAAGCAGCACAGGTAATCCTGGACAAACTGAAAGAAAAAAACAGGCACAAATAATTTCTTGAAAAAGGCTTGCTCCATGACCATTGTTTGTTAAATCAAGGGAGCTCATGGTCTTTTTTGTAATCGGATCCCAGTTGCAGGTTCCAGGCTTGGACACACAAATAATATTGCAGATCTTTGATGAAACCTAAAAAAAAGGAACCAAAAGACAAAAAAAAGCTACTTTTTACCGCCCTTTACTGGGCTTTGGGCATACTGGTAATAATGGTACTGCCCCAAATCCTTCTTTCCATCCAGACTACTCAGATTCCCTATTCCCAATTCAAGGAGCTCTTGCGGCAGAACAGGATCCTGGAAGTGCGCCTGACCGAGGATGAAATAAGGGGG
Source organism: Thermodesulfatator sp. (assembly GCA_003978135.1). Taxonomy (GTDB): domain Bacteria; phylum Desulfobacterota; class Dissulfuribacteria; order Dissulfuribacterales; family QOAL01; genus QOAL01. The sequence continues at coordinate 4,518 of QOAL01000047.1, read as the reverse complement.
ATAATGTTCAGCGGCTCTGAAAAGGAGCTGGCTGAACTCAGGACGCAGATCCAGGAAATAGCGGCTCAACCCCGGGCTTCGGGTCCCCTTGACTTTTTGAATTCTGCCAAACGCCCTTCCCTTGATGAAATATTAAAGAAACTTTCATCTACCTCGTCCCATAAGGAAAATATTGTCCTTTTTCGTACTGTCAGGGTCAAGGACAACAAGCTTGTGGAAGAGCTTGATGCCCACGGAGTAGAATATTCCGGGGAAAGAAGCAGCATGATAGGCGAAATATTCTGGGGAACCATCGTGCCCATTGCTTTCTGGATAGGCCTATGGTTTTTCCTCATGCGTGGAATGGGTAGCCCTGGCAGCGGCCTGTTGTCCATAGGGAAATCAAAGGCCAAGGTTGCAGTAGAAAAGGACACGGGAGTCACATTTGAGGACGTAGCCGGCTGCGAGGAGGCCAAGGAAGAGCTCAAGGAGGTGGTGGAGTTTCTCAAAACACCGCAGAAATTTGAGGCCCTTGGTGCCAGAATTCCAAAGGGAGTCCTGCTGGTGGGACCTCCCGGGACAGGCAAGACGCTGCTGGCCAGGGCGCTGGCAGGAGAAGCCGGGGTGCCCTTTTACAGCATCTCGGGTTCCGAATTCGTTGAAATGTTTGTTGGCGTCGGGGCCGCCAGGGTAAGAGATCTTTTCAATCAGGCCAAGAAAAACGCACCCTGTATCATCTTTGTGGATGAAATAGATGCCATTGGAAAATTCAGAGGGGGAGGCATTGTCGGCGGAGGCCATGAAGAGAGGGAGCAGACGCTTAACCAGCTCCTGGTGGAAATGGATGGATTTGAACCTAATATCGGGGTTATCCTGCTGGCTGCCACCAACAGGCCGGAGGTGCTGGACCCTGCGCTCCTGAGACCCGGCCGGTTTGACAGGCAGGTGGTACTGGATGCGCCAGATGTACAGGGCAGGGAGGCTATCCTCAAGGTGCACTGCAGAGGGAAACCCCTGGCCCCTGACGTGAATCTCAAGAGCATTGCCCTCAGGACACCTGGTTTTTCAGGCGCAGACCTTGCCAATATAGTCAACGAGGCTGCGCTTCTGGCAGCCAAGGAAGGGGCAAGCCAGATCACCCAGGCCCATTTTGAGGCAGCGGCAGAAAAGGTATTTGCAGGCCCGGAAAGAAAGAGCAGGCGCCTTGGAGACAAGGAAAGAAAGAGAGTGGCATACCACGAATCAGGTCATGCACTCGTGGCCTTTCATTGTCCCCATGCTGCACCTGTGGCAAAAATTTCCATCATCCCCAGGGGCAAGGCAGCCCTTGGCTACACACTTCAGCTTCCCGAGGAGGAACGCTATCTCATGACAGAACACGAGCTTCTTGACAAGATCTGTGTTTCCCTGGGCGGTCGGGCTGCCGAAGAGGTAGTATTCAATGAAATCAGCTCCGGGGCACAAAACGACCTGGAAGTGGCCACGGAAATGGCCCGGGGCATGGTATGCCGCTTTGGCATGAGCGACAAGATAGGCCCAATTGCCTTGAGCAGGGAGACATCCCCGTTTCTCCGGGTTCCCGGGATGCCTGAACAGCAGAACCTGAGCCCTGAACTACAGGCAGAAATTGACAATGAAGTAAGAAGGATCTTAAGAGAACAGTACCAAAGGGCCCTTTCCATAATAAAAGAACACAGGCAAGCCTTGGAAACAGTGTCCTCAAAACTCCTGGTAGAAGAAGTAATGAGTGCAGATGAGTTCAAAAGGCTGGCTGGAATAGACCAAAACAATTACGTCCACAAGGAGGATTCAAATGAAGATTAATAGTTCAACCGAGGCAAAGCAGTCCCTTTTCTCTTTGCTTCTCTCAATGCTCTTCGTCTTTCCAATCCTGCTGCCCGGCCAGGTTTCTGCCCGGACAGCCCAGGAAGATGCAAACATAGAGTTGCTGTCAAAGACCTCCCAGGCAATTGCAGAAATAGTCAAGGAGGCAATGCCCGCAGTAGTCTTTGTACAGGTGGAAAAGACCGTGGAACAGGGGCCTTCGCCATTTGGTGGCCAGGATCCCTTTGGCATGTTCAACGACCCGTTTTTCCAGAGATTTTTTGGGCCCCACCTGAGGCAGAGGCCCAGAAAGTTCAAACAGAGGGGCCAGGGTTCTGGTTTTATTATCAGCAGGGACGGCTATATACTCACAAACAATCACGTTGTCGGGGATGCGGATACCATCAGAGTAAAGCTTGCTGACGGAAGAAAATTCAAGGCCAAGGTCATCGGAAAAGATCCCCAGTCAGACGTTGCTGTTATCAAGATCAACGCCACAGGCTTGCCGACACTTCCCCTGGGAAATTCTGATTCCATACAGGTAGGTGAGTGGGTCATTGCCATTGGCAATCCATTCGGCCTTACCCAGACTGTCACGGTAGGAGTAATCAGCGCCAAGGGCAGGAGCAGGCTTGGCATCACAGACTACGAAGACTATATCCAGACAGATGCTGCCATCAACCCAGGAAATTCCGGTGGCCCTCTCATTAATATCCACGGGGAAGCCATTGGCATAAATTCTGCCATCTTTTCCAGGAGTGGCGGGTACATGGGCATTGGCTTTGCCATCCCCATCAACATGGCCAAGGCAGTGAAAAACCAGCTCATCAAGAACGGCAAGGTAGTTCGCGGCTGGCTGGGTGTTGTTATCCAGGAGATCGACGAAGACCTGGCAAAGTCTTTCGGTCTTAAAAAGGCTGAAGGTGTCCTTATTTCCGAAGTGGCAGAAAATTCACCTGCAAAAAAGGCAGGGCTCAAGAGCGGAGACATCATCCTTAAGATGGATGGCCACAATGTCGTTGATATAGGAGAACTACGCAACAAAATCGCCCTTACACCGCCAGGTTCCAAGGTAACCTTTGATATATTAAGGGAGGGTAAACACAAGACCGTCACTGTTACCATAGAGGAAAAGCCCGGTGGAGTCAGTGTGGCAATGAGCAAACACGAGATACTCAAGGAGCTTGGTCTCGTGGTTCAGGAACTTACCCCTGATCTGGCACAGCAGTTTGGATACCATGAAGGCCAGGGAGTTCTTGTGGCAGAGGTGGAACCAGGAAGCCTGGCAGCAAGCGTTGGCATTCAGCCGGGGCAGCTCATAGAAGAAGTAAACAGGAAAAAGGTGAGCACCGTTAAGGAATTCCTGAAGGCCCTTGAAAAATCTAACAAGACAAAGAGGGTCCTGTTCAAGGTCAGGGACGGAGACATGAGCCGTTATGTAGCACTCAGACTCCCATAACCATGAAGGGACAGATAATGGCCAAAGATACAATTATCAAACCCTTGGAAGCGGAAAGCCCCTCTGGACGGGAGGGGTTTTCCGCCCTTTTGCAGCGGCAGTTTGAGATACCTGCTGACATAGAGGCCGCAGTCAGGGAAATAATACAGGCTGTCAGAAAGGACGGTGATGCGGCCCTGCTGCATTACACTGCCAAATTTGACTGTCCGGAATTCGATATCTCCATGCTTCGGGTCAGTGAAGCAGAGATATCCGCAGCCTATGACAAGATCGACCCCAAGATACTCAAAAGCCTCAGGAAAGCCCTTGAAAATATAAAACTGTTCCACGGGAAACAGCGCCCCAATTCATGGTTTGATACCAGGGAAGACGGTATCATCCTCGGCCAGATGGTAAGACCCGTGGATGCTGCAGGACTTTACGTCCCAGGGGGGACAGGCGGCAGTACACCCCTTGTTTCCTCTGTGCTGATGAATGCAGTCCCGGCCAGGATTGCAGGGGTCAAAAGGCTCTTGCTGGCTACTCCTCCGGGAAGGGATGGCAAGATCAGCCCCTATTTGCTGGTTGCAGCACAGGAGGCAGGGGTAAGTGAGATTTACAGGATGGGCAGTGCATGGGCTATTGCGGCCATGGCATATGGCACCCAAACCATAAAACCCGTGGATGTTATAGCAGGTCCAGGGAATATATTTGTGACTGTAGCCAAGAAAATCATCTCGGGCACAACAGGCATAGACATGGTAGCAGGCCCCAGCGAAATTTTGATTATCGCTGATGAATCAGCGGATCCGGCATATGTAGCAGCGGACATGCTTTCACAGGCCGAGCATGACCCTATGGCCACTTCAGTCCTCATAACAACATCCATGGCAATTGCAGAACAGACCTGCTCCGAGCTTTCCATACAGGCAGAGACTCTTCAGCGGTCCGAAACAGCAATAAAATCCATTGAATCAAATGGCCTGGTGCTGGTAGTGAAAGACCTGGAAAAAGCAGCGGCCATGACCAACAGGGTAGGCCCGGAGCACCTGGAACTTTTCGTGGAAAACCCCTGGGAGCTTCTTCCCCTGATCCACCATGCAGGTGCAATATTTCTGGGCGCATACAGCCCTGAACCTGTCGGGGATTATATTGCAGGTCCAAATCATGTACTGCCCACCATGGGAACAGCCAGGTTCTCGTCTGCCCTTGGCGTGGAGACCTTTCTAAAGCGCTCCAGCATAATCTCTTATTCGGAAAAGGCCTTTTTCCAGGAT
>QOAL01000100.1 GCA_003978135.1 Thermodesulfatator sp. | reverse complement strand
TCCTTAAAGCCTGCCCTCTATAAAATCCATTATGGAATTTGCGGCAATTCTTCCCTGGTGTGCTGCCTTTGCCACTGTCTGAGGCCCGAGGACATCATCACCACCGGCAAAGATCCAGGGAATCGAGGTTTGCAGCGTTTCCTGGTTCACCTCAAACGTGCCCCAGGGGGTTTTCTTGATATCCAGGCCTTTTACAGCAGTGGGGTCCACGTTTTGGCTGATGGCAGCAATTATGCTGTCAGCCTGGATCATGAAGTTCGACCCCTCGATTGGTACAGGTCTTCTTCTTCCGGATTCATCAGGCTCGCCGAGTTCCATCCTGATACATTCTATCTTGTTGAGTCGTCCATCCTGGCCATGGATAGCCACTGGTGCAGCCAGAAACTCAACACGCACTCCCTCTTCTTCCATGTGGTGAATTTCCGCCTGGGAGGCCGGCATTTCCTTTTTGGTTCGCCTGTAAAGGATGAAAACATCTTCCGAGCCAAGGCGAAGTGCAGTGCGTGCGACGTCTATGGCCACGTTACCACCGCCAACAACTACCACCCTGCGGCCAAGATCCAGGTGGGTACCCAGGTTCACCTCCCTCAGGTAGTCAACCCCGTGCATTACGCCCTTGAGGTCCTCGCCTGGAATTCCGAGTTTCCTGCTGCTGTGAGCACCGATGCCTACAAATACAGCATCATATCCGTCATCTTTCAGATCCTGTATGGTTTTTTCCTTTCCAATGGTGGTGTTGCCGATAATGTCTACGCCACAGCTTTTAAGTGCGTCGAATTCGGCCTTTATAATATCCCTGGGAAGCCTGAAGGCAGGAATTCCAACGGAAAGCATTCCGCCCAGGACCGGGAGGGAATCGAAGATGGTACATTTTACACCCTTGTGGGCAAGATTATAGGCAACTGTCATGCCTGCAGGACCGGAGCCTATAATTGCCACCTTCTTGCCTATGGGGAGGGCACAAGGTTCCATGAGATTTTTTCCATGTTCCACCATCCAGTCCACTATGAAGCGCTCAAGCATGCCAATGGCCACGGCTTCTCCCTTCTTTGCCCTGATGCAGTGGCCTTCGCACTGGAATTCATGGGGACAGACCCTTGAGCATATTGCCGGCATAGAACTGGTTTTTCTGATGGTCCAGTAGGCCTGTTCGATGTCTCCTTCCCTGAGCAGCCTTATGAAGGTTGGTATGTCATTGTGGAGAGGACAGCCGTTCCGGCACCCGGGTTTTTTGCATTGAAGACATCGTTCCGCTTCCATCTTTGCAGTTTCCGGGTCATAGCCTGAAACTATCTCGTCAAAATTTTTTATTCTCACCTCTGGTGGAAGTTCCCTGGGCTTGTGGCGTTCTATGGCCATCCTTTCCTTTGGTTTCACTTGATTCTCCTTGACAAGGTTATTGACTGATGTCTAAATGTGTCCAAAATCATGTGTATGAGGGTGTTTTCACAAAGAAATGGAATATTACTGCGAAAAAGATAACCGCCAGACTGACATAAGTAAAGGGTGCAGGCACCCCAATGACTTCTGTCAGCACAGACAGGCGTGCATGATACATTTTCTGGAACAGGAAGAAAAGAAAAACAGGGACTTGGATTCGGTACAGGCCCTGAAAAAGGGCGCAGAAGACAAAAATCATGATCAAAGAATGTAAGATAACAGTTCTGTGCGAGAACAGCGTGGCCGGACCGTTTGGCCTGACTGGTGAACACGGGTGGGCAGCATACGTTGAGGCAGACGGTCTGAAAATCCTTTTTGATACGGGTCAAGGTCAGGGCATAATAGGAAACAGCCTTATTCTTGGCACGGATCTCAGGGAGATCGACAGCATTGTTCTTAGCCATGGCCATTACGATCATACATCGGGCCTTCCAGGGGTTGTGCAGTTAAGGGGCCCTGTGCCGGTGTTTGCCCATCCTGATATATTTCTGGAAAGGTACTGGTCCAGGGGGCAGGTGAGAAGGCATATAGGCATTAGGTTCACCAGGGCCTGGCTGGAGGCCTTGGGCTGTAAATTTGAATTCAGAAGCGGATTTTCCGAAATATATCCAGGCGTTTTTATCACAGGCCAGGTGCCCAGGGTTACAGATTTCGAGCCCCCTGATCCGGACATGAAAGTACCAGGCGATGATGGAAAACACATGGTCCAGGACCAGCTCAGGGATGATCTTTCCATGGTTGTTGATACTGCCTCAGGGCTGTTCGTGATCCTTGGCTGTGCCCATGCAGGACTGGTGAATATATTGAAATGGTGTAGTGAAAATTTGCCAGGAAGGCCGTTTCATACAGTGATTGGCGGCACACATCTGGGGTTTGCAAAAAAGGAACAGTTTGATAAGACCTTGGCAGCCCTTGATGAATTTGAAATCAAGCGTCTCGGAGCCTCACACTGCACCGGCCTTGAAAACAGCTCAAGGCTTTTCTGTGCCCTTGGAGACAGGTTTTTTCATGCCTCAGTGGGCACTGTTATTGGCAGTAATGATTAAGTTGGTATTCTGGCGTTTGTCCTGTTTATTCTCGCAAGGGGGGATATGTTCGCGGCTTCTTTTAACTTTGTGAGCTAACTTCTCCGAACGGGGGGACGAGCCGTTTCTTTCAAGATCTTACCAAGGGGAAGCCAGATTTAGCCGCACTGAAGTTTGTAAGATTGTCCGGGTATGTATCCAGAAAGAGTGTGTAGCCCGCACAGCGGCTATTGGTGAATCTTGAAAGAAATGCTCGTTCCCAGGCTATAAATACAAACGCGGAATGCGTCCTTCAGAATCCGCCAGTGCCCCAGCCTCCTATTCCCAGCAACTCCACGTTTACCAGAAAGGCCGTGTCATCAGAGTCTGTCTTTATCTTTCCCTCCAGGGCCCAGCAGGTTGATTTGTACCTCAGTGCATAGCGTGATTCTATCTGCCGGTTTTCTTTCAGGTTCTGCTTAATATGAAACATAAATGACCATGCCCGGGTCAAGGCTGCCTGCAAGTCAACATTGATTTCGTTCACATCTGTGATTTTATGATACCTGTATGCCAGGTCCAGGGAGCTTCCCAGGTAGCCTGTGTAATGCCACCAGATGTTATGAGATAAGAAGCCGTCCCCGTGGTAATTATAGGTGGTGTCATATCTCATGTAAAAATTCTTGAGGGGCCTGAACTCTATTTCACCGTAGGTGTCTGAAAGATGTTCCTTTGGTCTGTCGTTCATGAGATTTTGAGGCAGGTTGATGGAATGCACCTTATTGAAATTGTAGTCCTGTAGTATTTTGAGTCGTACCAGGTCTGAATATGAGAAATGGCCATGTCCCAGGTCTCCCTTGTTGCTGAGGAAGGTCAGGAGGGAGAATCTGAACCGGTTGATTTTACTGAGATCATCGTGCCAGTCAATCTGGGGTATATCGTCATCTCTTTTGGAAGGCGTATACAGGTACTGAATTCTGGGTATAATGGAGTGGTGCCACAGGGAATGGCCAGAAAAACGGAATTCCCTGGCAAAGGTTTTGCTCATGTCTGTCTGCAGTTTATAACGAAACTTGTTTTCAGTGTCATTTGGCCTGTCCCCTGAGGCTTCCTCGCCATAGGCTACGTATATGGAGTTTTCCAGGTCGCCTGTCACCACAAGATCCGCCCAATGGAACAGGTTCACCGGCATGCTCAAACCAGGAGACATCCTTATCCTGTGCTCCTTGGTTTCCTGCTCCCGCCAGTAATCAGTGTAGTCGAAATCAAGCTGGTAGTAGAGGGGAGTGTCAAGCAGCCTGGTTTTAAATGCGTGCAAATACACGCTTGGCAAGGTCTGAACCGTATACTGCCTTTCTCCAAAATAGTGGTTGTCATTGAACCTGCCGTGCAGGGCCAGAAAGGTGTTTTCAGACTCCCTGGTTAACTGGGCAGTTGACGGCCTGACTTCATCGGCGTCGTCAGCCAGTGAGCGATGAAAATATTTCTTAAACACCTCGTTGCTGGCATCAAAACCCATGCGCCCGTTATCAAATTCCTGGAGGTAGTCCATGTCGCTCATAAGGTCCACGTCCAGCTTTGCGTGGAATCCCCGGGGAAGCGCCTGGTCCAGCTTTCCTCTTATCCACCATCTGAAATCATTACCCCTGTACTGACCATCTCCATTGAAGTCATTGTCATCCTTCTTGTCATTGAGGAAATTGTACCGGATTACAGCCTTGTCTTCCTTGGAAAATACATGTCTGTATTCTATGCCCTCCATCCATCCTCTGCTGGACATGGGATGCTGGTAAAAGGTTAAATCCATACTGTCGTTAAGCGCCAGGAAAAAGGGCACGTTGAATCCCACGCCGTTTCTCTTGGAAGAGTTGTAGGAGGGCAGGAGAAAACCTGTCTTCCTGTAGCGATTTATTGGTACGTAGAGCCAGGGTGTGAAAAAGACAGGTACGTCCCGTATCTCAAAGGCACTGTTTGTAGCCTTTGCCTCGCCGTTTACAGTGAGGGAAAGGTCTTTGCAGGTAAATTTCCACGCCTGCTTGGGCAGGGGGCAAGTGCTGATGGTTGCATCTGTGGCGTGGTACTCCTCTGGACCCACTTTTTCAAGACGGCTGGCCATGAGATGAATGTTGTTCCTCTTGAGGTACAAAAAGGCCTTTTCCATCCGCCCGGTAGATGTCTTTAAGTCTATTTCTCCCCTTTCGCCCTTGAGTATGTCCTGTTTCATATGGATGACCACATGACCTGAGGCGAGGATCTTTTCACCTGTCTTGTCATAGAGCACCTTGTCTGCATAGACCTTGAGGCTCCCCTTGATTATCTGAACCCTGCCCTGGGCAATGAAGACCTTGGACTGATGAAAAAACATTATTTTGTCAGCCTTGATATCCCATGGTTGCCTGGCCTTTTTGGTAGCAAAACAGGGACTGGCCACGGAGATCAGGAGTATGCAAAGGAATGGGAAAAACAAGGCGGGGAGCTTCGGATATTTTTTGCCTGGCCTGCCCATGGAAATATTCACACCACAGAAGAGGGCATAAAGATCTTGCTGTACAGATTCTGGGCGTATCTGTCTGTCATGCCTGCAATAAAGTCACAGACATCCCGTTCATAGGGCGTATTGCTTTTTCTGAGGCATCTTTCCTCTTCAAAGAGCCTTGAACGCTCCCTGATAAAGGCATCCTTGTTCTCAAGGAAATATTCATACAGCTCCTGGAGAATCTTTCTGGCCTTTTCAAACTCGTTGTGTACCTGGGGTGCCCTGTAGACATTGTCATAGAGGAATGACCTTAGTTCCAGCATGGTTTCAAGCATGAGAGGGCTTATGTCGAGCTTCATGGACTTGTCGGTTACCACGGTGCTGGCAATTACATCCTTGATCATGGAGGAAATTCTGCTGCCGTGGGTGTCTCCAAGAACGTGAGTTACGTCTTCCGGCACAAGGGATGCCTTTATGACACCGCTTCTGATTGCATCATCCAGGTCATGGCTGAGATAGGCTATCACGTCAGCTATTCGCACTACGCGTCCCTCCATGGTCACTGCGCTCTCTCCGGGCACCTTCGGTATTATGTTCCCGAATCCCTTGGAATGTTTCAGGATGCCGTCCCTGACTTCATAGGTGAGATTAAGTCCCCGGCCCCCGTTTTCCAGGACATCTACCACCCTCAGGCTGTGCCTGCAGTGGCTGAACCCCCCTGGAACAATCTCATTCAGTATTGTTTCGCCGGCGTGACCAAAGGGGGTATGACCAAGATCGTGCCCCAGGGCTATGGCCTCGGTAAGATCTTCGTTAAGCTTCAGGGCCCTTGCAATGGTGCGTGCGATTTCTGCAACCTCAAGGGTGTGAGTCAGCCTGGTCCTGTAATGGTCTCCCATGGGTGACAGGAAGACCTGTGTCTTGTGCTTCAGCCTTCTGAACGCCTTGCAGTAGACGATTCTGTCCCTGTCCCGCTGGAAGGCAGTCCGGATATTGCAGGATGTGGAATCGAAGCGCCTTCCCCTTGTTTCACTGCTAAGGCAGGCATGGGGACTCAGGATTTCCCTTTCACGCAGTTCTATCTCTTCCCTTACAGATAGCGTCTTGAGTTTACGGGTTCCAAGTCCAGAATCGATATACATGATCAAATGTTATAACTGGAACAAATAAGGTAGGCAAGCTGCGTTAGAGGCCATTTTAAAAAAATTCTCCACTGGAAAACAGTTCTCTGTGGAGCCAGATATCTGCTGCAAGGTAGACAATGGAAGCCACAGAGGCCAGGGCCAGGAAACACAGTATAACGCTCAAAATGTCTATGCCTGAGATAAGGAGGACTGTGGATATAGCCAGAAGACAGGGAAGAAAATACCTCTTTTTTATTTCAGATATATCACGCCTTTTCTCCTGGACCGCCCACATGTCAATGCCCTGTACGGCAAATTCCACTGCCAGTATAAGCACGACCAGAAGGTGCGCACTCTTGGGTGCTATTGGGAGCAGCCCAAGCACGAACAAAGGCAGTACCAGAGAGGAGACCAGATGAAAAAATGCCTTCCAGCCTGCCTTGAGGCACCATGGCAGGCTCGCCTTTACGTACTGAAATCCCGAAGCAAGGGTTATGACAAGAACTGTTAGCCCGTAGAGCAGATTCACCATGTGAGCAGGAAATGCCAGGGCAATGGAAAGGCCCAGGGTCTCAAAAAAGAGTGCAGTCTTGAGCCTGCTGCTCATCTGGCCTGTTTTGAAATAAATGGCAACACCCAGGAACAGGGTTGCCACAAACAGGCCTGACAGAAAGGAGATGGTGATAAGCCTGTCAGGGAAAGTGGCTGTGAGCAATATAAGGCCCACACCTACCATCTGGATGGTGGTCTTGATCTTGGCAAGTTCAGTGACCTTTAGGCTGCTGCTGCCAGGAGTCATGAAACGTCTCATTTCCGTTACAAGAAATTCCCTGAGAAAAATCGGCCAGACTATCCACATGGGGAGTATGTTCAGGTCTGCCAGGGGAACAAGGGTGACGGCAACGAATATCTTGTCGGCAATAGGATCCAGTAGCTTGCCCAGGGTAGTCACTCCCTGTCGCCTGGCCATGAGG
>QOAL01000164.1 GCA_003978135.1 Thermodesulfatator sp. | reverse complement strand
GACCGCACAGCGGCTGTTGGTGAATCTTGGAAGAAATGCTCGTGTCCCAAAATGAGCTCAGGTATTTTCCCCTGTTCCAGGATACATGTCATGAAGCCGATATTATTGATATGGTTTCATTAAAAAAATATTGACGTTAACACCTTAAATGGATATATACGTGCCTGTCAGTCAAAAAAGTCTGAACGGCTTATCCAATCCAGACGACTACTAATTTCCACAAAAAATTCAACAGTGGACAAAGAATATTCATCTAGGTGTCCTCTTTTCTCTCCATTAGAAAAAAGGGTGCTTCTAATAATTTCATTGCAGGACGAAAAAAGATTTTTCTGTTTTTAAAAATCCCTGAAAAATTACAAGATCATATATTGACGTTGAGGTGTATTTAATGGCCAGGCGAATCAAAACCAGTAAAAAGGACGTGTCAGAGGACAAATCCTCGCCTAAAAACCCTAATAATCATTCCAGTTCCAGGTCCAAAAAAAACAGCCAATCCAACGGTAGTCCTCCCGAGACCCTTTTCCTGGACGATCTTAAGAAAAAGAGTGTAAGCGAGCTCTTCAAGGTGGCCCAGGGGCTTGGGATTGATGTTTCTCACACCAGGAAAAAACAGGATGTAATATTCAGCATATTAAAGGCGCAGGCAGAACAGAAAGGTACGGTTTATGGCAATGGCGTGCTGGAAATCCTGCAAGACGGTTTTGGTTTTCTCAGAAGTCCGGACTACAATTACCTTCCTGGTCCCGATGACATATATGTATCCCCGTCACAGATAAGAAGATTCAATCTGAACACTGGTGACACCATCTCTGGCCAGATTCGACCGCCTAAGGAAGGTGAACGCTATTTTGCCCTTTTAAAGGTGGAATCTCTGAATTTTGATCCACCAGACAAGGCATTTGAAAGGGTCCATTTTGACAATCTGACTCCACTTTATCCTGAGGAACAGCTGAAGCTGGAGACCACTCCAGACAACCTGGGTGGACGGGTCATGGACCTGATGACTCCCATCGGAAAAGGCCAGCGGGGCCTCATCGTTGCCCCTCCAAGAACAGGAAAGACCATGCTTTTGCAATCCATAGCAAACTCCATTTCCTACAATCATCCTGAAGTCTTTCTCATAGTACTACTCATTGATGAAAGGCCTGAGGAGGTTACTGACATGCAGCGCTCAGTACAGGCAGAAGTCATCAGCTCCACATTTGATGAACCTGCTCAGAGGCATGTCCAGGTTTCGGAGATGGTCATAGAAAAGGCCAAACGTCTTGTTGAGCATAAAAAAGACGTGGTAATTCTCCTGGATAGCATCACAAGACTGGCCAGGGCATACAACACGGTGGTACCTCCCAGCGGAAAAATCCTGTCTGGAGGAGTGGACTCCAATGCGCTGCACAGGCCCAAGAGATTTTTTGGAGCTGCAAGAAATATTGAAGAAGGCGGCAGCCTTACCATCATAGCAACGGCCCTAATAGACACTGGAAGCCGCATGGATGAAGTGATCTTCGAGGAATTCAAGGGCACAGGAAACATGGAGATACATCTCGACAGGAAGCTGACGGAAAAGAGGATCTTTCCTTCTGTGGATATAAACAGGTCTGGCACTCGAAAGGAAGAATTGCTTCTGGCTCCAGAAGTTCTTAACAGGGTATGGATACTCAGAAAGCTTCTCTCCCCCCTTAATCCCATTGACAGCATGGAATTTTTACTGGACAAAATGAAGGATACGGAAAACAATGCGGAATTTCTGGCTTCCATGAACAGATAACAAATCATTAAAATGTCTCCCGGATACAGGAGCATTCCCAGTTTGTCCTGTTCACTTATCAAAGTCAGGAGTATGCTCCCTGCCTCTTTTACCTCTAGGAGCTAACGGTTCCGAACAGAGACGAGCAGTTTCTTCCAAGATTTCACCAAGGGGAAGCCAGTTTTAGCCGCACTCAGGTTTGTAAGATTGTCCGGGTATGTATCCAGAAAGAGTATGTAGCCTGCACAGCGGCTGTTGGTGAATCTTGGAAGAAATGCTCGTCGCCAGGCTATGAGGATAAACAGATAAGCGACCATAAGTCCTCGTGCGATTCAGCTATTTTGTAAGGGCTTAAACAAACAGGGAATGCTCCCCAGATACCGGCTTATTTAGATTAACGTCTTGACTTTATAGCCGGAACCTTTTTATAAAGAGAAGCCGTTGTATCAACGGTGAAAAAAACTAAAAATCAGGTGTAATCCATATACGGATTTATCCATTAGACAGGAGATAATTTAAGAGATGAAGAAAGAAATACATCCGGAATATCATTTGGCAAATGTCAAATGTGCATGTGGAAACGAATTTCAGGTAGGTTCCACCGTAAAAAATATAAAGGTGGAGATCTGTTCCCAGTGTCATCCATTTTTCACCGGCAAGCAGAAGCTTGTGGACACGGCAGGACGGGTTGAAAAATTCATGAGAAAGTACGGCAAGACCATGGAAAAGGAGAATTAGATCCACCTGAAAGACACATATGCTCTCAGGAGCGTATAATCCAGATTCACAGGAGGACGGATAGCTGCTGTCTGTCCTCTCAATCCAGCTATATTTTCCTCTGAAAGTTTCAGGGTGTTTTCAATAAGGTTTGAAATTCAGCCTTAGGGTTAGCTGTTTTTCCATAGGCAAGAAATAAACCTTTCGTGATTTAACGTCAGTTAACCTTATCCAACTCCAGGTGCAATCAAAATGTTTCAAAGGCTAGAAGGGATACAAAAACGCTTTTACGAACTCGAGCAGGAGCTCAGTACTCCTGAAATTATAAAGGACCAGAACAGGTTCAGAAAGATTGCCAAGGAACATTCTGACCTTGGTGAGATAGTAAAGGTGTACGAAAGATTTCTTCAGGTGGAAAAACAGATAGAGGAAAACAAGCCCATGCTCAGTGATCCTGATCCTGAAATCCGGGAACTGGCCAAGGCTGAAAATGAGCAGCTTTCCAAAGAGGCAGAAGAATTAAAGGAAAGCCTTAAGGTACTGCTTCTGCCCAAGGATCCTAACGACGAAAAAAATATCCTCTTGGAAATAAGAGCAGGCACAGGAGGGGAAGAAGCTGCGCTTTTCGTGGCAGATCTCTTTCGCATGTACAGCCGCTATGCTGAAAAGAAAGGCTGGAAGGTGGAAATTCTCTCCTCACACGACACAGGAATGGGAGGTTTCAAGGAAATTATTGCCCTTTTCACCGGGGACAAGGTCTACAGCCGGCTCAAATACGAAAGCGGCACCCACAGGGTCCAGCGAGTTCCTGAGACAGAAACCCAGGGACGGATTCATACTTCTGCTGTCACTGTAGCCGTGCTCCCGGAGGCAGATGAGGTGGACGTGGACATCAATCCGGCGGATCTCAGGATTGATGTTTACAGGGCATCTGGTGCCGGGGGTCAACATGTAAACAAGACCGAATCCGCAGTACGCATTACCCATGTTCCCTCGGGCCTTGTGGTGCAATGTCAGGATGAAAGAAGTCAGCATAAAAACAAGGCCAAGGCCATGAAGGTGCTTGCAGCCAGGCTCCTTGAACTCAAACAGAAAGAGCAGCAGGAACAGCAATCCGAGGAACGCCGAACAATGGTTGGCACAGGTGACAGAAGTGAGAGGATACGCACCTATAATTTTCCGCAAGGACGAATCACTGATCATCGCATAGGTCTTACCCTCTATCGTCTTGAAGATGTTTTGCAAGGTGACCTGGACGAGGTCATAGAACCCCTGGGGACCTATTTCCAGGCGAAGGCCCTGGCAGCAGAATCTTCCTAATAAAGGGTGTCATTAACCATTCACCAGGCCCTTGAACGGGCAGAAAAAATCCTTGGGAAAAATTCCAGACTGGATATACAGGTACTGCTCTGCCACTGCCTGAACAAGGATAAAACCTTTCTCCTGGCCCACCCTGAATACAGACTCGATGAGAAAGAACAAAGCAGCTTTTTCTCCCTCATTAACCGGAGAAGTCTCGGAGAACCTGTTGCCTATCTTACTGGCTACAGGGAATTTTGGTCCAGGCCTTTTATCTGTTCCCCTTCCTGCCTTATCCCTAGACCGGAGACAGAACTTGTTGTGGAAGCAGCCATCAAGTTTTTTGATGATAGAGGCAAAATTCCAGCCAGGATCCTCGACCTGGGGACAGGCACAGGCTGCATAGGAATCAGCCTTGCACTGGAGTGGAAAGACGCGTTAACAATCCTTACAGACATTGATTCGACTGCCCTGGCTGTGGCAAGACAGAATGCCTTGCGTCTGGCTGGGAACAAGGCCCGTATCTGTTTCATCTGCTGTGACTGGTTTAGGGGCTTATCCGAATCAAAAAACTTCGACCTTATCACTGTAAACCCGCCATACATAGGCCTCCACGAAAAACACATCCTGCCCAGGGATGTGGTGCATTTTGAACCTCACACAGCTCTTTTCAGCCCGAAGGACGGACTGGCTCAACTGGAACACATTTTCTCCGTGGCCCACAAATTTTTGAATGCTGGAGGCGTCATAATCTCAGAAATCGGCTGGCAGCAGGCTGACCATGTGCTGAAATTCATAGGGGAAACCAGATACTATAAAAAAAGCTATGCCATGAAAGACCTTGCCGGCAACAAGAGGGTGATAGTGGCCCAGATATAATGCTACCTTGTATCCATCCATAAATGGCCCTTTTGGCCGATGACTGTGTTGCTCGTCGGCGAAAAATGCTCATGTACGCCCAGTACACTGCGCTTTTTCACCTCCTTGCGCCTTGCCCTCAAACAAAATTGCCTATTTCTGGATGGACACAACCTTGCGCCTCATATCCTTTCCGTACCGACATTCTTTTCAAAGAATTCCAGTGCAAGATTCCTGGCATGTTCCATTGAGCCTGCCCTTTGGACCGCCATGGCCAGCCTGTTCCCAAAGGGATAATTTCTTGCAAAATGATGGGTAAATTCCTTTAATCTTCCAAGGCGTCTTTCTTCGGGAAACCGTGACACAAGTAACTGGTAAAATTCCAGATAAAGTCCGGGAAGATCTTTTTTTTCAGGGTCGGCTTCAAAACCAAAGAGGCTGGATGCTATATCTGAAAATATCCAGGGTTTCACTGCAGCAGCCCTTCCTATCATCAGGCCATCCGCCCCTGATTGGCTCAGACATTTCTTGGCATCAGACAGAGAAAATATTCCTCCGTTAATTATAACCGGTATGGAAATCCACTCCTTTGCCATGCCGGCAAATTCCCACCTGGGGGGCCTGGAAAAGGATTCCCTGTCAAGCCTTGCGTGGATATAAAGGGCATCAAGGCCCAGATCTTCCAGGAGCTTCACCCTTTCCATGAACTTTTCCTCGTCCGGCGCGGGCCCAAGCCGTATCTTTGCAGTAAAGGGAAGGCGGGTGCAGCGCCTGATCTGCCTGACAACTGCAACTAGCCTGGAACGGTCTTCCCACAGGGCAATCCCGCAACCTGCCCTTCTGACCTTTGGTGCTCCGCAACCAAGATTGAGATCTATTGCTGCAGCTCCCAGCTCTTCCAGGCGCTTTACTGCAGGTTCAATGTCTTCAGGCCTTCCAGCCAAGAGCTGGTAACTTAGAGGTTTCTCTGCCTCAGACCTTATGAGAAAAGGTGATACGTTTGGATTCTCCGCGACCAGACTTCTTGCCGGAAGCATTTCCGTGCTCAGAAGCCCGCAGCCTCCAAATCCCGAGATTATTGTCCGCAGTGCTGAATGTGTAAGGCCGGCCATTGGAGCAAGAACAAGTGGTGGCTTCACACTCAGATGACCTATATGGAAACAGGTATTTTGCATGGATCAGAGGGCCTAATGTTTCCTTGGCCGCGACCGGTCATTCATAAGTGACTCAAGAACTCTTCGCTGCGCCATCCTGTCCTTTCTGCGCCTTGCAACAAATATCGGTTTCTTCTTGTACCTGTCCAGACCGGTAACATACATGGCCGTTGATAAAGTGCCTGGAACCGGAGTGAAATCCTGAAATTTGCGCAACGGCAGGTTCAGGCCCTCAAGTCGCGCCTTCATCTGTTTCATGTGTGCCAGGGTACACCCGGGATGGGATGTTATAAAATAAGCTGAAAAGCCAGGCATTTTTCTTGTTTTTTCACCCATTGTTCGGGCAGTTTTCAAAAAATCTTCCAGCACTTTTCGACCTGGCTTATGCATGAGCCTTAGCACCTCATCTTCTGTATGTTCAGGAGCGATTTTCATTATTCCCGAGGTATGCTCCTGGAGTATCCTTTGCAGCAGCAGGGGTGTTTTCAAAAGAAGCTCCATCCTGAGGCCGGAAGATACAAACAGGTGCCTCACCCCGGGGATGGATTGTCCCTCTGCCAGCAGGGAACAAAAGGCATTTTCATCTATGTCCAGATGCCTGCAAATGCCAGGAAACAGGCAGTCCTTTCTGCGGCATTTTTCAGAGCGCCTGCAGCTTGTCCCGTAGAGGTTGGCCGTGGGCCCGCCCAAATCGGTTATGGTTCCCCGAAAATCCGTCATGGTTGTTACTGCCCTTATTTCTCTGAGGACAGACTGCCTGCTCCGGGATACCACCACAGCTCCCTGGTGCCTTGCTATGGCACAAAACGAGCAGTTGCCGCTGCATCCCCTGACAATGGTGATGGAATGCCGAATCATGTCATAAGCAGGAACCTTGGCAAATAATGGATGTGTTGTCCTTGTGTACGGAAGCTCATGGACTTGATCAAGCTCTTGGCTTCGCAGCGGGGCAGAGGGAAGGTTTTGCCACACAAACATGCCGCCTCGCTGTTTCTGCACCAGCACCTCTGGTGCACAGGTACGGCTATTGGCGTCAATTGCCAGTTCTGCATCCAGAAAGGCCCTTCTTTGCCTTTGAATTTCCTGGAAAGATGGAAGCAGACTACAGGGAATCCTGGCTGACCTTTTTAAAAAATGATTTTCCGTCAGCCTTTCGCATGTACCAGGGATGAGTGAGAGTTTCCTGCCCTCTTCAAGACACCTTGCTATCTCGATTACGGCTCTTTCTCCCATGCCGTACACCAGAATATCCGCCTTGGCATCAACAAGTACTGAGTTTCTCAGCTGCTCCTGCTGGTAATCATAATGAATAAACCGCCT
>QOAL01000107.1 GCA_003978135.1 Thermodesulfatator sp. | reverse complement strand
CTTTTTTGCAGGATACAGGCCCCAGTTCTATTTCCGGACCACAGATGTGACAGGGATAGTAGAGCTTCCCGAGGGTGTTGAGATGGTAATGCCCGGAGACAATGTAAAGATAAAGGCAGAACTGATTCAGCCCATAGCCATGGAAGAGGGGTTGAGGTTTGCAGTCAGGGAAGGCGGCCGTACTGTAGGGGCGGGCGTTGTAAGTAAAATTATCGAATAGGAAACCGGGATCATGAGAGAAAAGATAATCCTCAGGTGTACCGTGTGCAAAAGGCGTAATTATACTACGACCAAGAACAAAAGGACTACTCCGGACAAACTGGAGTTGAAGAAGTATTGCCCTTTTGACAGAAAACATACTGTTCACAAAGAAATAAAGATGAAATGATTTTCCGCAGGCCAGTAGCTCTAATGGTAGAGCACCGGACTCCAAATCCGGGTGTTGGGGGTTCGAGTCCCTCCTGGCCTGCCATTGTATTTTGCTCAGGTCTTACAACAGGGTGATAAGGTGACAAAGAAAAAGGTCAGGAAGATAAAGGCAACTGCCCCTGGTACGTCTAAGAAGCCGGCAGAAGCAGCTGGTTCAGAAAAGGCGGCCAGCCCGGCAGGTGCAACTGCTGCCGTACAAGGTGGGGCTCCGGAATCAGTAGGAAGAATAGCCGCCGTCAAGCAATTTGTCTCAGATGTACGGGCCGAGCTTGATAGAATTACCTGGGCCAGCAAAAAGGAAACCATTTCCTTGACCGTAGCTGTCCTGGCCATTACCGTCTTTTTTTCATCCTATCTGGGGCTGGTGGATATTGCCCTGTCCAAGCTGGTCGGTACCCTCATCAAATAAAAGAATTCAAAAGTCAAAGGCAACTAAATGGCACACAAGTGGTATATTGTTCATACCTATTCAGGGTTTGAAAACAAGGTCAAATCATCACTGGAAGAACGCATCAAGCAGTACGGGATGGAGGACAAGTTTTCTGCCATAGTGGTGCCGACTGAAAAGGTGGTAGAAGTCGTTAAGGGTGAGCGCCGGACCTCTGCCAGGAAGGTCTTTCCGGGCTACATTCTGGTAAAGATGGATTTTGACAAGGAAAGCTGGCACCTGGTCCAGGATACCCCCAAGGTAACCGGTTTTGTGGGCGGCCAGCATAATCCAGTACCCCTGCCTGACCATGAGGCCGAAAAGATCCTGAAACAGATGGAAGAGCGAACCCTGAATCCCAGGCCTAAATATGACTATGAACCCGGAGAGAAGGTTATAGTGACAGAAGGGCCCTTTGCCAATTTTACAGGAGTGGTGGAAGAGGTAAAGCCTGAGAAGGGCAAGGTGCGGGTCCTGGTATCAATATTCGGTCGCTCAACTCCCGTGGAGCTTGAGTTCGGTCATATTCATAAGGCTAGCTGAGAAAATAGCTTAGTTTTTTATATCAAGGAGCGAAGGTTATGGCTAAGAAGATAACAGGTTATATAAAACTGCAGATCCCCGCAGGGCAGGCAAGCCCTTCTCCGCCGGTTGGACCGGCTCTGGGTCAGCAGGGTGTAAATATTATGGAGTTTGTCAAGGCGTTCAACGCCAAGACAGCTGATCAGGCCGGAATGATAATTCCTGTTGTGATAACCGTATATGCTGACAGGTCTTTCAGCTTCATCATGAAGACCCCGCCAGCGTCTGTGCTGCTCAAGAAGGCGGCAGGGATTGAGAAGGGTTCCGGGGTCCCCAACAGGGAAAAGGTGGGCACTGTAACCAGGGCCCAATGTGAAGAGATTGCCAAGACCAAGATGCCTGATCTGACTGCAGCAGATCTCGATGCAGCGGTTAGAACCATCGAGGGCACTGCCCGCAGTATGGGAATAGAAGTAGTATGAGGGTGAAAAGCCATGGGTAAAAGAGGCAAAAAATATCAGAAGGTAAGGGAATTAATAGACCCGAACAAGAAGTATACCCTTGAAGAAGCGGTAGAAAAGTTGATGCAGACTCACTACGCCAATTTTGACGAAAGTGTGGATGTGGCCATTAATCTCGGTGTAGATCCGAGAAAGGCGGACCAGAACATCAGGGGGTCTGTGGTGTTGCCCCATGGAACAGGCAGGACCGCCAAGGTCCTTGTTTTTGCCAAGGGTGAGAAGATTAAGGAAGCCGAGGAAGCCGGGGCCGATTATGTTGGCGGCGAAGAGCTGGCAGAAAAGATACAGAAGGAAGGCTGGCTTGATTTTGACAAGGTTGTTGCCACTCCTGACATGATGGCCGTGGTTGGCAAGCTCGGAAGAATTCTTGGGCCCAGGGGTCTTATGCCCAATGCAAAGACAGGAACAGTGACCTTTGATGTTGGCAAGGCCGTAAAGGACATTAAGGGCGGCAAGGTGGATTTCAGGGTGGACCGGGCAGGAGTGCTCCATCTGCCCATAGGAAGGGTTTCCTTCGGTCCGGAAAAGGTGAAGGAAAACTTTGCAGCAGTGGCCGAGACTGTGCTCAGAATGAAACCGGCATCTGCCAAGGGAACCTATGTAAAAGGAGCGGCAATATCCACTACCATGGGGCCAGGCATAAAGCTTGACCCAGGGGAACTCAAGAGTGCCGCGGCTGCCTAATTTTTTCCAGGTATATTATTTTTCAGACCTGTTTTGCAGGATCGATCAAATTTAACCGAATGCACGCGTCCTCTTGGGGCGCTCGCAAAGTCAAAGACAGTAGGTACCTGGTGTGTTTAATGAGACAAACTGTCTCACCTACCGAGGCCGGAGTGACCTCTGCTTTGGCAGTAAATAAACTGTCTATGGCAGAAAGGGGGGATAAACTTGCCACTTAACAAAAGTCAGAAGGAAGCCCTGGTAGAGGACCTGAAAGAAAAGTTCTCCAGGGCCGTATCCGTAACTCTTGTGGAATTTCCCGGACTTACAGTAGCCGAAGCCAATGAATTGAGGTTCAAGCTGAGAGATGTCCAGGGAGAACTCAAGGTTTCCAAGAACACCCTGTTCAAGATCGCGATCAAGGGCTCTGAGTCAGAACCTCTGCTGGAATCCTTCCAGGGACCCAATGCAGCGGTTTTTGCATACGAGGACCCTGTACAGGTAGCAAAGGTCCTGATGGATTTTGCCAAGGACCACGAGATGTTAAAGGTGAAAAACGGTATCCTTGACGGAAAGCTTATGGATGCCGAGGGTATCAAGGCACTGTCAAAGCTGCCCAGCAGGGAGGTGCTCATTGCACAGATGCTCTCTGTACTTGTTGCTACACCTACGAATCTTGTTCAGGTGCTTTCGGGCATTCCAAGAAAGCTTCTCTATGCCCTCAGGGCCATCGAGGAGCAGAAGCAGTAACCAGTTATCCAGGACCCATTGGTTGGTTATTGTTCTTATCAACAATCAAAAAAGTTTCAAATATTCAGGAGGAACATTAGAAAATGGCCGTAACAAAAGAGGATGTAATTGAATTCATATCAAATATGACTGTTCTTGAACTCTCGGATTTCATTAAGGAACTCGAGGATAAGTTCGGGGTCTCTGCTGCAGCCCCTGTAGCAGTGGCAGCGGCAGGCGCTGCACCAGCCGGTGAGGCAGGTGGAGCCGAAGAGGAAAAGACCGAGTTCGACGTGATACTTCAGGATTTCGGCAGCCAGAAGATCAAGGTCATCAAGGAAGTCAGGGCAGTTACCGGTCTTGGCCTGAAGGAAGCAAAAGAACTGGTGGAAAGCGCTCCCAAGCCCATCAAGGAGGGTGTGCCCAAGGAAGAGGCGGAAAAGATAAAGGAACAGATAGAGGCAGTAGGCGCCAAGGTAGAGATCAAGTAACCATCAAAGAACATTTTGTTTATATCTGGAGGCCTTTGTTACAGCAGAGGCCTTCAGCCCTTTAAGTTTTCATAGTCACCATTAATCAGCACCGACATCCAGGCCACCTTGAGGCATCATCTATGTTAAGTATTCAGAATTTTCCTTTGAGAAAAAATTTTGGCAAGGTCAAAAGAGCAGTTGAAATACCCCATTTAATAGAAGTTCAACAGAAACCCTACGAAAAATTTCTTCAAAGGGACATAGCGCCTGAGGCCAGAAAAAATCTGGGGCTGCAGGCGGTATTCAAAAATGTTTTCCCCATCAGCGATTTCACAGGTGCATCTTCCCTGGAATTTGTCCAGTATTCCATTGGTGAACCCAAGTATTCACAGGAAGAATGCCTGTCCAGGGGCAGTACATACGAGGCACCGGTCAAGATAGTCATCAGGCTCCTTTCCTACGATGTGGATAAGGACACCGGGGCCCAGAGCATCAGAGATATCAAGGAACAGGAAATCTATTTTGGTACCATTCCTCTCATGACCCGTACTGGCACCTTTATCATAAACGGGACAGAAAGGGTGGTGGTAAGCCAGCTCCAGAGGTCGCCAGGGGTGTTCTTTGATCATGACAAGGGCAAGACCCATTCAAGCGGAAAGCTCCTTTATTCATGCCGGGTGATCCCTGTTCGTGGCTCATGGCTTGATTTTGAATTCGACCCCAAGGACATACTTCATGTGAGGATTGACAGAAGGAGAAAGTTTCCTGCCACAATCCTGCTGAAGGCCATTGGTTTGTCGACAGATGATATCCTGAGGAAGTTTTATGACTGGGACACCTACTACCTGGAAGGAAAGCTGGTGTACCGGAAGGTTATTCCAGAGCTCCTCAAGGGCCAGAGGGCAACCATGGAGGTCATAAATCCTGAAACAGGAGAGGTTCTCCTGAAGCGCCACAGGAAATTTTCCAAGACCATGCTGAGGAAATTCGGCGAGTTTGGAATAGACAGGATTCCTGTTTCAGACGACGATCTAGTGGGCAAGATCACTGCGGCTGACGTGGTTAATCCTGCAACAGGCGAGATCCTGATTCCCAAAAATACCAGGCTTTCTGAAGAAGATCTGGAGTTGATGCGCACCAATGCCATAACTCAGGTAGATACCCTTTTCATAGATGGCATAAGGGTAAGTTCTGCCATCAGGGATACCCTGCTCCTGGACAAGGTGGAAACTTCAGAGGATGCTGTACTGGAAATCTACAGGCGGCTAAGGCCTTCCAGTCCGCTGATAGCAGAGGTGGCAGAAAAATTTTTCAATTCCCTTTTCTTCAACCCGGATACCTATGACCTTTCTGAAGTGGGCCGTTACAAGCTCAACCAGCGTCTCGGGCTGGATGTTCCTCTTTCTCAGCGTGTGCTTATTCCCTCTGACATAGTCTTTATTGTGAAGGAGCTTATCCGTCTCAAGGATACCCAAGGGCCCACCGATGATATTGACCATCTCGGTAACAGGAGGGTCCGATCAGTAGGGGAGCTCATTGAAAATCAGTACCGCATAGGTCTCGTCAGGATGGAAAGGGCCATAAAGGAAAGGATGACCCTCCAGGAAATTGAGGCTCTGATGCCCAATGATCTTGTTAATCCAAAACCTGTCACATCTGTGATCAAGGAGTTTTTCGGTTCAAGCCAGCTTTCCCAGTTCATGGATCAGACAAATCCGCTTTCAGAGATCACCCACAAAAGGCGTCTTTCAGCCCTTGGGCCAGGCGGCCTTTCAAGGGAGAGGGCAGGTTTTGAAGTCCGGGACGTTCATCCCACCCACTACGGCAGGATTTGCCCTATTGAGACGCCTGAAGGGCCGAATATAGGTCTTATCGTGTCCCTGGCAGCCTTTGGCAGGGTAAACGAATACGGTTTTATTGAAACACCTTTCAGGCGGGTCAAGGACAGGAAGGTGACCAATGAAATCGTGTACATGACCGCATCCCAGGAAGAGGACGAGGTGATATCCCAGTCTACCATCAAGCTGGATCGTTCTGGTAGGATTGTGGATGATTTTGTGGGAATACGGAAAAAAGGAGAGTTTCTCATAGCCCCGGCAGAGGAAGTCACTGCCATTGATGTGGCGCCGAATCAGCTCGTGAGCGTCTCATCCGGGCTTATCCCCTTCCTTGAAAATGACGATGCAAACCGGGCGCTCATGGGTTCCAACATGCAAAGGCAGGCCGTGCCCCTCCTGAAGTGTGAGGCCCCCATTGTTGGAACAGGTATAGAAAAACCAGTTGCAAGGGATTCCGGTGTTACCATTATCGCCAAGAGAGACGGCTGGATCGAGGACGTGGATGCAAATCGCCTGGTGGTCGCCTACGAGGAAGACAAGGAGTCGGGCAAGCCCGTTGAGGTGGAGATATTCAAGCTCATCAAATACCAGAAATCCAACCAGACCACCACCATGAACCAGATCCCCATTGTGAAGCCAGGCCAGAAGGTCAAGAAAGGCGAAGTTCTTGTGGATGGTGCATCCACTGACATGGGTGAGCTGGCCCTGGGGAAAAACGTGGTGGTAGCCTTTATGCCCTGGCGGGGCTACAACTTTGAGGATGCCATTATAGTCAGCGAACGCCTGATACAAGACGATGTCTATACCTCTGTCCATATTGAGGAATTCGAGATAGAAGCCCGGGACACCAAGCTTGGAAGGGAAGAGATAACCCGGGACATTCCAAATGTTGGGGAAGAGGCCCTTAGAAATCTGGATGATTCAGGAATCATCAGGGTAGGAGCCGAGGTCAAGGCCGGTGATATCCTGGTGGGAAAGGTTACGCCAAAGGGCGAGACACAGCTTTCTCCAGAGGAAAAACTGCTCAGGGCCATATTCGGTGAAAAGGCGGGAGATGTAAAGGATACTTCCCTCAGGGTACCGCCTGGTGTCCAGGGGGTAGTGGTTGATGCAAAGGTGTTTTCCAGAAAAGGCATACCAAAGGATGAACGCGCCAGGAGGATAGAGGACCTGGAAATAGCAGCTATCATGCAGGACCAGGAAGATGAGATCAATGTCATCAGGCGTACCACCCTTAAAAAACTGGAGCAGCATCTTGTGGGCAAGAAGCCTGCTGTAGTCATCAAGGATGCACGTCACAGGCTGCTTCTCGAGGCCGACAAGGAGATAACAGCCGAGGCCCTCAGAAAGGTTCCCCTTCACAGGCTCAGGGACCTGATTCTGGAGGGAAGAAGTTCAGTGGACCCCTTTGTCCTGGAGATACTGGACTGGTATGAGGCCGAGATAGAACGGATAAAGAAGTTTTTTGAGGGCAAGATCGAGCGCCTGAAGAAG
>QOAL01000067.1 GCA_003978135.1 Thermodesulfatator sp. | reverse complement strand
CGAAAAAGCGCAGTATACCGGGCGTACATGAGCATTTTGCGCCGACGAGCAACACAGTCATTGGGCAAAAGGGCCATTTATGCATGGGCACTAGCCTGGAGACCCTGGGAACGAGCAGTTTCTTTCAAGATTCACCAAGGGGAAGCCAGGTTCAGCCGCAGTCAAGTTTGCAAGATTGTCAAAGTATGTATCCAGAAAGAGTCTGTAAGCCGCACAGCGGCTGTTGGTGAATCTTGAAAGAAATGCTCGTTCCCAGGGTCCCCAGGCTAGTGTCCATGTATAAATGGCCCTTTTGCCCAATGACTGTGTTGCTCGTCGGCGCAAAATGCTCATGTACGCCCGGTACACTGCGCTTTTTCGCCTCCTTGGGCCTTGCCCTTGAACAAAATTGCCTATTTCTGGATGGACACAGGCCATGAGGACAAACTGGGAATGCCTCTTTCATCTTCATTCCCTTCCTTTGCCATAAGAGCATAATACGAATCGGGTATTTGTAAAATCGGCGGTTGCTTGAATGTTAAGAAAGTAATAATTGTCCATGCCGAAAAGAATTTTTGTAATATATTGATATTAAAGCCAATTTAGTATGATATTAATTCTTGACAAGAAGGCGAAATAGTTGAATAGTAGTTCAATTTTTCAACATAAAAA
This sequence comes from Thermodesulfatator sp., assembly GCA_003978135.1. GTDB lineage: Bacteria > Desulfobacterota > Dissulfuribacteria > Dissulfuribacterales > QOAL01 > QOAL01. The sequence goes on along the minus strand of QOAL01000067.1, from coordinate 6,503 downwards.
CCGGCGGATACTTGCCGGGCAAATAACTCATCTTAGAAGGGAGAACGAGCCACATGTCCAAAAAAGGAAAAATCGAAAGCTTGATGTCGGAAAAGCGAGTTTTCCGCCCTTCACGCAAGGCCCAGATGACGGCACACGTGAAGAGCATGAAAGAGTACAAGGAACATTACAAAAAATCCATGGAAGACCCGGCTGGCTTCTGGGGGCAGAGGGCCGAGGAGCTTATTTCCTGGAGCAGGAAATGGAGAACTGTGGTCAGGGCCGATCTGCACAAGCCCAAGATCGAATGGTTCATAGGTGGCCAGCTAAATGCCTCCTATAACTGCCTGGACAGGCATTTAAGCGATGGCAGGCGCAATAAGGCAGCAATAATCTGGCAAGGAGAACCGGATGGTGATGTAAAGGTATACACATACCAGATGCTTCATACCGAGGTATGCCGATTCGCCAACGTTCTTAAGAAGCATGGGGTGAAAAAGGGCGACAGGGTTTCCATATACCTGCCCATGATTCCAGAGCTTCCAATTGCAATGCTTGCCTGTGCCAGGATCGGCGCCATGCACAGCGTGGTTTTTGCCGGGTTCAGTGCCACCAGTTTGCAGAGCAGGATAAACGACTGCCAGGCAAAGGTGCTCATTACCGCTGATGCAGTTTTAAGGGCTGGCAAGACCATCCCTCTCAAGCCCAATGCAGATGAGGCCCTGAAGGATTGCTCTACTGTGAAGAGCTGCATAGTGGTTCAGAGAGCCGGAAACGAAGTCAAGATGAAAAAGGGCCGTGATTCATGGTGGCATGATGAGATTGCAGCCCCTGACATCTCGGATAAATGTGATCCTCAGCCCATGAACGCCGAGGACATCCTTTTCATACTATATACCAGTGGAAGCACCGGAAAGCCGAAGGGCGTAATACACACCACAGGCGGCTATATGGTATATGCAGCCCATACCACCCAGTGGGTCTTTGATATGAAGGACGAGGACGTGTACTGGTGTACTGCTGATATTGGCTGGATTACCGGCCATACCTATATCCTTTATGGCCCACTGGCACTTGGCGCTACATCTCTCATGTTCGAGGGCGTGCCCACGTATCCCGGCCCGGACAGGTTCTGGCAGATAGTTGAAAAATTCAAGGTCAACACCTTCTATACTGCTCCTACGGTTATCCGTGCCCTCATGAGGGAAGGTTCCGAATGGACCAAGAAACATGACCTGTCCAGCCTCAAACTTCTCGGCACCGTGGGAGAGCCCATCAACCCTGAAGCATGGATGTGGTATCACGAGCACATAGGAAAGGGCAAGCTTCCAATCGTTGATACCTGGTGGCAAACAGAGACAGGTGGAATCCTTATCTCCCCGCTGCCATTTGCAACGCCCCTCAAGCCTGGTTCAGCAACACTTCCTCTGCCAGGAGTTGACGCAGATATCTTGAGAGAGGACGGCACCAGGGCATCTGTGAATGAAGGGGGCCACCTGGTTATAAGGAAACCCTGGCCAGGTATGCTTCGGGGGGTATTCGGAGATCCGGAAAGGTTCAAGACTACCTACTTCGAAAGATTCCCTGGTGTCTATGATGCAGGCGACGGTGCCAGAAGAGACGAGGATGGTTATTTCTGGATAATGGGACGTCTGGATGATGTAATTAACGTATCAGGCCACCGCATGGGAACTGCCGAAATAGAGTCTGCCCTTGTGGCACACCCGGCAGTTGCTGAGGCAGCGGTTGTAGGCATGCCGCATCCCATAAAGGGCCAGGCCATTTATGCATATGTAACACTCAAGTCAGGAGTGAAGGAAAGCGACAAGCTGATGAAGGAACTCAGGACCCATGTGAGGAAGGAAATAGGCCCGATTGCCTCTCCGGAAGTAATCCAGTTTGCCTCGGGTCTTCCAAAGACCAGGAGCGGCAAGATCATGCGCCGCATCTTGAGAAAGATCGCTGCCGGGGATACAAAGGATTTTGGAGATACCTCAACCCTGGCCGATCCTTCAGTTGTGGACGACCTTATAAGCGGGAGCAAGGCTCTCCTGAAAAAGAAGTAGAATTTGCCGGTTATCAATATCTGTCAATTCCAAAACATATCTGCAGGCCCCGGCTCAGTCCGGGGCCTTTGAGGTTATTCAATGCGTCAGCGAGATAGAAACGATGTTCATTCGGTCACCCCAGAAGTGGTGATAGATTTTCTGAAAAAGACCCTTCCCTTTAACGAACTTGATGATGAAACCCTGAAAAAAATTGCTGAAGAATGTACCGTGGATTTTTTCCCCAAGGGGACAACCATCTTCCGGCAGGATGAGACTGTAGTCGAGTACCTGTATATTATCCAGAAAGGCGGGGTCAAGATTTACCTGAAGGACGAAGAGGGCATGGTAACCCTCAAGGATTTCCGGGGTGAAGGTTCCTATATCGGCGCTCTGCCCATCATTCAGAATACCAAGGCAAACCTGAACGTGGAGACAGTGGAAGACACCTTCTGCTTTCTGCTGAAGAAGGAAACCTTCCTGGAACTAATCCAGTCCAATCCGAGATTTGCACAGTATTATCTCAAGAGTTTCTCTGAGAAATTTCTCAGAACCGCCTACGCTGAACTTCGCCAGCACAGGGTGGCCCCGAGAACAGAGGGCACTCTCTATCTCTTCAGTGTACAGGTGGGAGACCTTATCAAGGGTGAACCAAAGACCGTGCCTGCTTCTGCCACCCTTCAGCATGCAGCGGCCCAGATGGCAGAATATCATATAGGTTCCCTTCTGGTAACAGATGAGAATGAAAAAGTAGTGGGAATTGTTACTGATAAGGACCTCAGGACCAAGGTGGTGGCACAGGGCAGATCAATAAACGAGCCTGTTGCCAATATAATGGTGAGCCCGGTTGAGACAATAGAAAGCCACAAGGTCTGTTTTGATGCCCTCCTTGCCATGATGAGCAAGAAGATACATCACCTTGCAGTAAAAAAGCAGGGGAAAGTCATAGGGGTAATTACTTCCCATGATATCATGGTCCTGCAGGGGAGCTCTCCTCTCTATCTTTTCAGGGAAATAGTCAGCCAGAGAAGCATAGAGGGCCTCTATCCCCTTTCCCAGAAGGTTCCCCTGATCGTAAGGACATTAATAGAAGAAGGGGCAAAACCAAACAACATAACAAGGATGATCACGGTCCTGAATGACCATATCCTTGACAAGCTCCTCACCCTCATGCAGGAAAACCTCGGTCCGCCTCCAGTGCCATTTTGCTGGCTGCTGATGGGCAGTGAAGGGCGAAAAGAGCAGACCTTTCGTACTGATCAGGACAACGCCCTCATGTACCAGGACCCCCAGGGAGAGGCCCAGCAGAAGGAGGCAGAGGAATATTTCAGGCTGTTCGGCCAGGAAGCCATCGAACACCTGGTCAAGTGCGGCTATCCAAGGTGCCCGGGAAATATCATGGCATCGAACCCCAAGTGGTGCCAGCCCTATTCAGTCTGGCAGGGTTATTTTGATGACTGGATCCTCAGACCGGAGCCCAAACAGGTACTTCATGCCACCATTTTCTTTGACTTCAGGCCTGGTTTTGGAAAGCTGAACATGGGGTTCAGACTTCGGGAACACCTGAACAGGATGACCCAGAGACAGGAGATCTTCCTTCTCCATCTTGCCAAGGACTGTCTTGAGAGCAGGCCGCCCCTTACATTTTTCAAGAATTTCATCGTGGAAAAGGACGGAGAGCACAAAAACAGGCTGGACATCAAGACCAGGGGCCTGGTTCCCTTTGTGGATTTTGCTCGTCTCATGTCCCTGAAATTCGGCATAAAAGAGACCAATACCCTGGGCAGGCTTGAGCTCCTGTACCAGAATGAACACATCTCCAAGGAGCTTTATTCAGAAACAGTTGAGGCCTATGAGTTTCAGATGCAGCTGCGTTTCGTGCACCAGCTTCAGATGATGGAGGCAGGAAAGCAGCCGGACAACTATATCAATCCCAGGGAATTGACAGATCTTGAAAAGCAGACCCTGAAGGAGGCATTTGCAGTCATTATAAGGCTCCAGTCGATCATAAAAGATACATTTCCAATGATCTGAGCAGGGTTCAGGCATGCCTCTCATAGATAAGATCGCCAGCTTATGGCGCCGGAGTCATCCGGTTATCCAAGAGAATCATGCCTATTTTCAAAATTTTGACCAGACTGGCACCTTGCTGGATTACGATTTTGTGGTCTTCGACACGGAGCTTACCGGCCTGAATTCCAGGAAGGATGAAATTGTATCCATAGGCGCTGTCAGGATTCGAGGGCTTCGCATTATCATGTCAGAAAATTTCTACGTATTTGTGAAGCCCGAGGGGGAACTCCCCAAGGACAGCACACTTATTCACAGGATCACTCCGGAACAGATCAAGAATGCACCGCCCATCGAGGAAGTGTTGGAAGATTTTGTGAGGTTCTGCAACGGCAGCCTTATTGTGGGTCACTACATAGACCTGGACATGGGTTTCATGAACAAGGCCACCAGGAGGATCCTTGGAGGCATAATGGCCAATCCGTGTATTGATACCCTGAGACTGGCCCAGGTTTACAGGGAAGAACAATGGGGCAACTATTATGACCAGTTCAACTATAATATTTCATTTAACCTGGCAGATCTTGCCAAGGAATACAATCTTCCGCAAATGGACCAGCACGATGCATTCCAAGATGCCATTCAGACTGCATACCTGTTTCTTTTCCTCATAAAGAAACTGAAAAAAGGCGGTATAACAACCCTGAAAGACCTCTATCTTGCTGGAAGAAGCTGGAGATGGTTATTTTGATTGGGCCAGCTAGAGTATGGTTAAACCTGGCTCCCCCACCGATGCGCTTTTCCACGGGAAGACTATGTCTGCTACCCTGAGTGGAGTATCCAGTCCGATGAGAATCTTTATGTCCCGGTTGTAGATATCCTGATAGAATTTCGGCTTTCCGTCATTTTCAGGAGTTACAGTCCAATAAAGAATCAGGATGGGCATAGGATGCTCAAGATGGATGGTCTTGGTCTCCCTGGTTGCAATAAGTTCCTCGATCTTCTGCCTGTTCCACGTTTTTGAGCCTTGAAAGAGTATTTCAGCAAGTTCCATGGGTTTTTCAACCCTGATACAGCCATGGCTGAATGCCCGCATTGTTCTTGAAAAAAGGCTTTTGGCAGGAGTGTCATGGAGGAAAACAAAGTGCTTATTGGGAAAGATGAACTTGATTCTTCCAAGTGCGTTTTTAGGCCCGGGCCTTTGCCTTATCATATAGGGAAATCTGGCAGGATTAACCCTGGCCCAATTGATGGAGCGCGGATTTATCACCCGTCCCCTGCTGTCCACTATTTCCAGGTTTTCCCTGGCAAGATACCCAGGGTTCCTGCGAATTTTAGGTATGACCTCTTTGCGCAAAATGCCAGGCGGAACCACCCAGTACGGATTTAGAACCACGTATTCAACAGTTGCCCGGAAACACGGAGTTTTCCAAAAGGGTTTTCCCACCATGACCTTGCATTCCCACTGCTTTTGGCCATTTTTTAAAAAATAGAGTTTGAAAGCGGCGATATTCACCACCAGGAATTCCGGGTCCAGATCATGCAGAATCCATCTGGCCCGTTCAAGATTGACCCTGATGGTATCTACACGACGGGATGCAGGGATATTAAGTTCCCTAAGGGTGTTTCTCCCAATTACTCCATCGACATCCAGGGCGTGATGTTCCTGGAAATCCTTTATCGCCTCAACCAGGCCTTGGTCATAAAGCTGTGTTTCATTCCCGCTTCTTTGAACCTGGTAACCTTCAGCCATAAGGCGGTTCACAAGAAGGGGAACCCTGGCGTCTGTCATACCTTCTTTGAGCACCTTGCCCTCTGGAATTACAGGCCATGGCTTTTCTGCAAATTTTCTATACTTCCTGAGCATTTCCTTGAGTGCCGGGTAATAGGCTAATTTGGGCCTGAGCCTGTCCAGGCTTTCAAGGATTTTTCCCGAGTCTATGACCTTTTGAAGATAGATTTCCGGCTGTATCTTGTGGATATTTCTCCTGAAGTTCCAGTCAGGATCAAGGCTTTCAGGATTTACTTTGCCGTAATAAAGATGATAACTGAGCCTCAAGAGGGCGTCAGTGAGCAGCATGTCAAAATCGGCCATCGCCCTGAAGTCCCGGTCACCTGATTCGTCAATGGTTTCTTTGAGCCTGGTCAGGGCCTTTAGGTGGTAATCGCTGGGCATCAGCCCGTCATCTTTCGACTCAATGACCGCCTGCAACATCTCGTCAATGGCCTCCTTACTGGTCCAGGCGGGCATGTAATCCCTGGCCCTGTAAAAGGCGGGAATCGTCCTGTGCGAGGCTACACAGGTGGAGCAGACGGGAATGTGCTTAAACTGCTCCAGGTAATCGCATTTCTTGAGTATCTGTTCTGAGACAGGGCTTCGGCTGTCCTGGGCATTTACCCATGAGGGCAGGATCCAGGCAGAGATGAAGAACAAAAGAAGGATAGAAAGGGGGCTTTTTAAGAACTGGG
>QOAL01000224.1 GCA_003978135.1 Thermodesulfatator sp. | reverse complement strand
ACCACAGGGATCCCACAGCTTGGAACGGAACATTGTTTCATCAGCTTACTGAAAGAAAATCAAAAGATCAACTGAAGCAATTTGTTTCTTTGATACTTTGATACTAGGGAACAGGAGGACTTCGTAAGTCTAAGCTTTGCTACCATCTCTGGTGTGGGTTCAAATGGTGCAATTATTCACTACAGGTATGAAATCTCGTTTGCGGCTTAAACTATAGCGTGTTAAGTTTTATGACTCAACAAAGAGGTTTTTTTACAGATCTTCTGAAGAAACAGATTCCAGGGATGCTAATGAGACAGCAAAACAGACAGGCTCCATTGACTCACGAGATCCGCCAGTAAAACTGCCTTCCTCTTCATGGCACTGGTTACCAGTTGGAAAAGATGGAATAATGTGGACCAGGCTTCAAAAAGAAGAGCTGGATGAAATAACACTTGATCCAACCATGCTGGGACAGCTTATAAAGCTCGGATTTGGGCAGTCCACAGGAATAGACCTTCCTGGTGAAAAACAAGGTTCTATCCCCGTTTCCATCTCGGACAATGTTACAAGGATACTGAATTCCGGAATTGATGCCTCTCCCATACAGATGCTCTGCGTCTTTTCCAGTGTTTTGCAGGGAGGCTATCGTGTTAGCCCGAGACTTGTTTATCCAGGGCACCTTGAATCAGACCACAAACAAAAACAGAAACTCTTTAAGGAGAAAACCATAGAAAAATTTGTCCTGGCCATTGGAGACGATTATGGCCCATCCATGGCTTCCGTGAAGAAAAAAAATTATAACGGGAAAAAGGGCATGGAAATAATCGGCATGGGAATGTGGCCCGCCAAATCACCAAAAATAAGTTATATTACTGTGATTGATAATGCACAAATCGATCCTCGCAGAAAGCGAGGCACCCTCGGCAGGACTGCTGTTATAGCAAAAAAGGCGGCATTTCTGGCAGATGTCAATATGCTGGCACATCAAAAAAGCAGAAAATTCCAAAATTATCTGGGTAAACCTGCCAGCCCGACACATGACTACCGCGGACAAGCCTCTTTGATGCCTGACTTGAGAGGCCGATCCCTGAGAAGTGCCCTGGAGGTAGCAAGCAGTCTAGGCCTGAAGCTCAAAGTCCGCGGTGCAGGCATTGTTCGAAAACAGTCCCCAAGGCCGGGCAGCAGGCTAAAAAAGGGAGAACAATGCATTATTACCTGTGGGGGATAGCAAGAAAGCTCCCTGCAGGGCATCATTCTTTATTCGCCTCTGGGAGATATAATCTTTTATCGGGAATTCTTACACAAGATATGCCAAAGACCCACGGGTCAGATCAATTGGCTGTGGTAAAATTGTTTGTTTGAATGCAAAAAGCCCTTACGGATCTAATAAAAGGAAATACTCATTTGTCTATATTGAGGGGACCGGCTGAAACGTGCTGGGTAACAGCAGTGTGTGCAGATTCAAGACAGGTAAAAGAAGGGGCTATTTTCTTTGCGGTTCCCGGCTCAGCAGGAAATGGAACCGATTATGTTCTGGATGCAGTAAAAAAAGGAGCCGTCGCAATAGCAGTGCCCGAACAGTTTGCTCAAAATGCATTGAAGTTAATCCCTGAAGACACGGTGATTCTTGCTTCTGACAGGCCAAGAACTGCCTTGGGCCAAACAGCAGCTGCTTTTTATGGCTTTCCCAGCCACAAATTAAGGCTTATCGGGATTACAGGCACCAATGGCAAGACAACTTGCTCCTATATCCTTGAAAACATATTGCTGGCGTCAGGAGCAAGGTGCGGTCTTTCTGGAACTATAGTTCAAAAAACTGCCAAGGGCACAAGGACATCGACCCTTACTACCCCGGATCCTGTATCCTTTCAAAGGTTTCTGGCTGAACTGGTAGATGAAGGTGTTGAATTTGCTATAGCTGAAGTCTCGTCCCACGGCCTTTCCCAGGGCAGGACAGAAGGATGCCGGTTCCACCTGGGTCTTTTTACCAACCTGACCCATGACCACCTGGATTACCACAAGGATATGGAGGAATATTTCCAGGCGAAAAAACTGCTGTTCAGCCGATACCAGCCGGACTATGCCATCATAAATACCGACGATAAGTGGGGCATGCGGCTCTTTAACGAAACAGGCGGACAAAAAATCTCCTATGGCCTGTCTGACAAATGTGCAGCCAGAGCATACGATTATATCACGGATTCTTCAGGCATCAGGGCGAGTATTCAAATCAAAGACCAGGATTTCACCATTAATTCACAGCTCATCGGGCAGTACAACCTGTACAATATACTCGCGGCTGCGGCTGCAGCCTTCGCACTGGGTATAAAACCGGAATTCATAAAAGCTGGCATTGAATCACTTAAAAATGTCCCTGGACGTCTCGAAAAGGTGGTGACTCCTTCGGGAATCACGGCCCTTGTAGACTATGCACATACGCCTGATGCCTTGAAAAATGTTCTCAATGGCCTCAAAAACCTGGCTCGGGATGGCAGAATTATCACAGTCGTTGGCTGCGGAGGCGACAGAGACAGGACTAAAAGGCCGGAGATGGCAAAAATTGCAGCTCAATTTTCAGATCTTTGCGTGTTCACCTCTGACAATCCCCGTAAAGAATCTCCAAAAGCGATTTTAAGGGATATGGTCAGTGAATTCAAAGCCGGCCTGCCTGAAAACGCAAAGGTTATAGAAGACAGAAAAGAAGCAATTTTCTGGGCCGCCAAGGAGGCTAAACGAGGTGACATAGTGCTGGTGGCAGGCAAAGGCCACGAGCCTTATCAGATCATAGGGACCAAGAAATACGCCTTTAACGACAAAAGCGTGCTTGAAGAAGCATTTTCCAAAACCTTTGATTTTTCCACCCGCAGATCCGGACCTGAAAAAATCTCATTGCATCATGTAGTGCAAGCCGCAGGCGGCCGCCTTAACTGTGAAGCCGGTACTGTCCTGTTTACCGGCATATCTACTGACACAAGGACCATACAAAAAGGACAGCTTTTCTGGGCACTCAAGGGGGAAACATTTGACGGGCACTCCTTTGTTGCAAAAGCAGCAGAAAAACAGGCATCAGGCGCCGTGGTGGAAAGGTTTCCCAAAGGCGTGCCTTCTAACTTTCCATTGATCATGGTCAAGGATTCCCTGCAGGCCTTGGGAGATTTTGCCCAATGGTATAAAAAACACTTGGGCTTCAAGGTATTTGGCATAACTGGCAGTTGTGGCAAGACCACCACAAAGGAACTCCTGCTGTCCATTCTGAAAACCTCTTTCAAGGCTCAAGGGACCAGAGGTAATTTTAACAATCTTATAGGCCTTCCACTTACCATGCTGTCCGTAACCCATGGAACGCAATGGGTGGTACTTGAGATGGGGACAAATCTTCCCGGTGAGATTGAAAGACTGTGTCAAATAGCTGAACCTGCAGCCGGGCTCATAACTTGCGTAAAACCTGTCCACCTGGAAGGCCTTGGCAGCGTGGAAAATATTGCAGATGAAAAGGCCATGCTTTTAAAAAGCATCCCCTCTGATGGCATGGCAGTCCTGAATATGGACGACCCGTTAATAACAAGAATGCTTCCTGAAATAACATGCAGAAACATAATAGGATTTACATGTCATGACATGAAAAACCAGCATGGGCTGACCCGACTTGTATCCCTTAAGAAACTTGTCCAGTCACGAGACGGCTTGAAAATGGAAATAATTTCCAGTGAAGGTTCATTAACCATTCACTCAAAACTTTACGGCCGTGTCAATGCATCGAATATTCTGGCCGCTGTGGCTGCAGGAATGGGCTTGGGCCTGGATACTGAATCAATCAGGCAAGGCATAGAAAGGGTGGAGGCACCACCCGGGAGAATGCGTGTCTTGACTCTTCAGGAAGGCTCCATCCTGGTTGACGACTCATATAATGCAAACCCGGCTTCAATGAAGGCAGCCATTGAAGCAATACATGAAATATCAGGCGATTGCGGAATCATCCTGATTCTCGGTGACATGCTGGAACTCGGTGCGGACAGCTGGCAGTTTCACGAGGAAATCGGGGCGTTTGCAGCTACAAAGCTGCCCGAACTCCTTATAACAGTCGGCAAGCTGGGCAGATATATTGCAAAGGGTGCAGAGGAAAGGGGGCTTCCTCAGGAAAGGCTTTTATCCTTCAACTCCACGGAACAGCTCCTGGACTGGATGCGGGGAAAAGGCAGCAGTTTCTTTTCAAAACCAGGACGCGCCATACTGGTCAAGGCCTCACGGGGGATGGGACTTGACAGGGTTGTACTATTGGCTCAAAAAAGGCCTGGAGGAGATGAATAGATGCTTTTTCATCTCTTGTATCCACTTCATGAACACTGGGCTGTCTTTAATGTATTTCGTTACATTACCTTCAGAACCATCTATGCGGCAGTAACTGCCCTTGCCATCACCCTTTTTCTCGGGCCGTGGTTTATTGCAAAAATTCGGGCAATGCAATTTGGCCAGGTGGTCCGCCATGACGGACCGGAAAGCCACCTTCAAAAAAAGGGCACCCCCAGCATGGGCGGTATTCTTATAAATGCTGCCATAGTGACAGCAACCCTTCTCTGGGCAGATCTTACAAACATTTTCGTGTGGGGCGGCATCATCATACTGGCGGGTTTTGGTGCCATCGGTGCTGTTGATGATTTCCTGAAAATTTCGAAAAAAACCAGTGCAGGTCTTCCGGGAAGATGGAAACTCATGATCCAGGCCCTTCTTATATGTTTCTGCGCTGTTGTATTGTGGTTGAATGGTGGATGGGACACCCACCTGAGTATTCCCTTTTTCAAAAATGTAAGGCCTGACCTTGGTATCTTTTATCTCTTGTTCGCATTTCTGGTGATAGCGGGGTCATCAAATGCAGTAAACCTCACAGATGGTCTTGACGGGCTGGCCACCGGCCCTTTTGTAGTATCGGCAGCAGTCTACACCCTTTTCTGTTACCTGGCAGGCCATTCCGGGCTGGCTCATTATCTGCAGATATTATATGTACCCGGTGCAGGCGAGCTTGCGATTTTCTGTGGCGCCATGGTGGGTGCTGGTCTTGGCTTTCTCTGGTACAACACATACCCGGCTGAAATTTTCATGGGGGATGTGGGCTCTCTTGCCATGGGTGGAGCCCTGGGAGTAGTGGCCGTACTTTCAAAGCAGGAAATTCTTCTTGCAATAGTAGGGGGAGTATTTGTGACTGAGGCGCTATCAGTCATGATGCAGGTCGGTTATTTTAAGGCGACAAAGGGCAAACGCATATTCAAGATGGCACCGCTTCACCATCACTTTGAACTGCTTGGCTGGCCGGAACCCAAGGTGATTGTCCGATTCTGGATAATATCAGTGGTTCTCGGCCTGGTAGCCATCAGTACATTGAAGCTGAGATGAGTTTGATGAAACTGGCAGGAAAAAAGATAGCAATACTGGGCGTGGGAGAAGCTGGCAGATCCGCTGCCAGGTGGCTGAACAAATGCGGCACCTCACTCGTCTGTTGCGACCGGCTTGAACTGGACAAATGGCCTGCTGGTTTTCTTGACTGGTGTCATAGAGAAGGGATAAAAACCTTTCCTGAAAGAGACCTCCCTGACAGCGAAATTACCAGCTGTGAATTGGCAGTGGCAAGTCCAGGTATTCCTCCATCAGAAAAAATCGTAAAGAGATTCATTGAAAAGGGAATATACCTTATGGGAGAGCTGGCGCTTGCTGCCTCCTTGTGGAAAGGCCCCATCATCGGCATTACCGGCACCAATGGCAAGACTACCTGTACAAGGCTCACGTCTCACATACTTACCAATGCCGGCATTTCAAATGTGGTGGCTGGAAACATTTCACCTCCCTTTTTTGATTGCCTGGACCAAAATACGAAAGATTGCACGGCAATCCTTGAAATCAGCAGTTTTCAGCTTGAATATTTTCCAGACAACTGGCCAGACTGGCTGGAAAGTCCTGTATTTTCAGCAGCAGTCATCCTGAATATGGCACCGGACCACTTGGACAGGCACGGGACCATGAAAGAATATAGCCGCTGCAAGGGCAGGCTCTTGGACTTTCGGAAAGACGGGACTTGGGCCATATTGGGTCCCGGTGTTAGACAGCTGATAAACAGACCCGGGGCCGGTTACCTTTCAATAGATCTCGAAGAAAAAACCACTGCCGGGGCAACCTGTAGCCCAAGAAATGATATCCTGGAAATCAGATGGCCAGAGGGGCAGACAGAACCCTATGATCTTTCAAATTGGGCACCCAAGGGCAGTCACAATATTGAAAATCTTGCTGCATCCATAATCTGTGCCAGGATCTTAGGCGCAGGCCCAAAATACATACAGTCAGCCATTGAAACATTCAGGCCACCAATGCACAGGCTTCAGCCCGTTAGAGAATTCAAGGGCATAACCTTCATAAACGATTCCAAGGCCACCAATGCAGCGGCACTCATAGCAGCACTCAAATCAATAAAAGGCAATGTTACGCTCATAGCCGGCGGCAGCGGTAAGGATGAAGATTTCACATGTTTGACCAATTTTCTAACCAGTAACAATGGGTCTGGCAACAGGTCTGTTATTACAGGTGCAATATTAATCGGAGAGGAAGCACCCAGGCTGGAACGTGTCTTCAAACCCCTGGTTAAAAACTGTATCACCTTATCAGGAAAAGATGGCACGGAAACCATGAAAAAGGCTGTTGAGGCTGCAGAGTCCATGAGCAGACCCGGCTCCTGCGTGCTGTTATCTCCAGGTTGTGCAAGTTTCGACATGTTTTCCAGCTATAAGGAAAGAGGCCTGGTTTTTGAAAAAGCTGTCAGGAGACTCCAGTAATGAGCCACACAAAATCTGCAGATGTGTTTGAATTTATGATTGATTCGAGTCCTGAAAACAACAGGGAGCGTTCATCCTGCTCCGTGAAACTTGCAATTACCGGTGGCGGAACAGGCGGTCATGTTTTCCCTGGAATAGCCATCGCCGAAGAAATTGAGAAAAAATGCAGTCTGGAATGCCTGTGGATAGGGACAGGAAGGGCTGTTGAAAAAAATGCACTAAAGGAAAAAAACTGGCTTTATCGGGTCTTGAAGGTAAGGCCGCTGAAGGGAAAAGGTGCCATGGACATAATCGCCGCCCTGGTACATCTGCCTGTTTCCGTTGTCCGCGCCTGTCTGATGCTGAGAAAATTCCGGCCAGACATTGTCCTTGGCGTTG
>QOAL01000030.1 GCA_003978135.1 Thermodesulfatator sp. | reverse complement strand
CGTTTTGTTCCAGTTTTTTAAGGGCATCAAGTACAGGGGAATCCTTTACGGCAAGCCTAACCCCGCCATTTACCAGGATAATCCGCCAAAGATCCGTCCCCATCTCCCCAAGGGTGAGAATGAAGTTTTTCATTAGGGCCTTTCCCAGCTCACGATCCCCGGAACCGAATATGTTTGCAGGAATAAATACCAGGATTTTCTGGTCTGAATCAGTATATTCACTGGTTTGGCCATGAGATATGTCACATGTGCCTGGTGCCCCGGTTATAAAAAAGGTTCCGTCTGCGCCATTCCTGATGCTCACATCCCATCCCTGGCTTTTGAAAAATCGCTCTACGTTTTCCCTTGAGGCCTCGTTGTCCACCCTGATTTCAATAAGTTCATCAGGATGCTGCTCAACAAGCTCCTTTGTTATGAGTACAGGCTGGGGACACGGGATACCCCTGCAATCTCGTTTCTGCATTTATTCTACTCCCTGCTTTCTTTGCCAAAATCAACCCATATCAGAAATCAACCGATATTAAATATCAAAGCCTTTTTGGGAAAGTATTATTATTTTTTATTGCAATCTCATATTTTACTCTTGAAAAATCTTTGATCATTTAATAAAAAAACAAAAAACTATGTCAATATGTTTTATCACGAAAGCATCCTGCCGGTTTTCCAGGGAAACTCTTTTGAAAAAGGCGGGCCTTGAGAATTAAATCCGTGTCAAAGATTTCACCTGTTTCCAGGCCCTGGTTTCCGTACGTGTGCCCTTTTGGCGTTTTTATGCTGCTTACCGGCCTTGGTCAGGTTGTACCCAGCCTATCCTGGCAGATTTATGTGGTGAAAACAATCATCACCGGGATTCTGCTCTTTCATTTCAGAAAATATTACAAAAAGGACTTGGATGGCTGCATTGATCTGCCCAAGGCGATAGAGGCAGTTTGCGCTGGTTTACTTGTGCTGGCTACGTGGATTTTTCTCGAAGATTTCCTGCCCAAGGCAGGCAATCCTACGGGCTTTAATCCTGCCGAATTCAGCCTTGGACCGGTTTCTGAAAAGACAGTCCTGGCAATTCGTATTTTAGGGGCGGCCCTGGTTGTTCCCTTCATGGAAGAACTGTTCTGGCGGTCTTTTCTCATGAGATATCTGGTCAATTCCAATTTCCAGGCAGTCCGCCTGGGCACATTCACATGGTTTTCTTTCATGGCAGTTACCCTTTTATTCGGACTGGAACATTATCGTATAATACAGGGAATCATGGCAGGGGCAGTCTTCGGCCTTCTGGTCATCAAGCAGAAACACCTTGCAGGAGCAATTATTTCACATGCTGTCACAAATCTCGGCCTGGGAATCTACGTACTGACAACAGGCAGCTGGCACTTGTGGTAAATAGTGCTCTGCAAACAACACCCGCGCCGATGCCAGCATGAGAAAACAGAGAGTGCTCTTAAAAAACATCCCTTTGCAATTGCCTTGAGACGATTAGAAAAACCCTTTTTTATCAAAAACAGGCACGCCCCCCAGGATAGTAAGGACAGGCCTTCCCTTGAATTTCCTGCCCAGGTAAGGAGAATTGCAGCTTTTTGAAAAAAGATTGTCTCTGGCAGGAGTGAAACTTGCTTCTGTGTCAATGACTGTTATATCTGCATCCATGCCGGGTGCGAGGCTGCCGCCTGAAATACCAAGGATTCGTGCGGGATTTGATGACATGAGACGTATTAGTTGAGCCATGGTGAAGCCCTCTTGCCTTACCAGAGTCTCAAGGCCAACAGCCACTGATGTTTCAAGACCGATTATGCCGTTTGCAGCAAGCTGGAACTCGCATTCCTTTTCAAGGCTGCTGTGTGGCGCATGGTCCGTTGCAATGGCATCAAGGGTCCCATCCTGAAGGCCCTGGATTATGGCTCTCCTGTCCCGTTCTGTACGGAGGGGGGGATTCATCTTGGCCAGGGTATTGTACCCCTCAACCTCTTTCTCAGTCAGGCTGAAGTAATGCGGAGCCGTTTCAGCCGTTACTCTCACACCCCGAGCCTTGGCCTGCCTTATTATTTCCACTGAACCGGCAGTACTCACATGGGCAATATGTATGCGGGCCCCTGTCAGCTCTGCCAGGCGAATATCCCTGAAAACAGCAATTTCTTCAGCTGCTGCGGGAATTCCCTTGAGACCCAGCCTGGTCGAGACCGCGCCTTCGTTCATGGCCCCGTCAGCAGAGAGTGCAAGTTCTTCGGAATGGGAAATTATAAGGGTATTGAAATTCAGCGAATATTCCAAGGCAAGCCTCATTACAGCGGGATTGCTCACAGGAAGGCCGTCATCTGAAAAGGCCACGGCTCCGGCATCAATAAGGTCTCCGAACTCAGTAAGCCCCTGGCCCTTTTGACCCCTTGTAATGGAGGCCACTGGCAACACCTTGCATTTTCCACTGGTGCGGGCCCTTTCTTTTATAAATCTGGTGATTCCAGAATTGTCATTGGGAGGATTTGTGTTGGGCATGCATGCAATGGCAGTAAATCCACCGGCTGCTGCTGCCATGGAGCCGGTTTCAATGGTCTCCTTGTATTCCTCTCCTGGCTCACGGAGGTGAACATGCATGTCTATCAAACCTGGCACTACCAAGAGACCGGAGACATCTACTACTTTTATATCTTCAGATTCGATTACATCAGGCCCTATCTGTTCAATCTTTCCGTTTCTTACCAGCAGGTTGCCGAAAAATTCCAAATCTTGGACTGGATCTATTATTTTTGCGCCTTTTAGAAAAAAGGTTTTCTTTTTATTCATGCTGTTTTTCTGATCTGCTTTTTAAAAAAATCAGTTCACCCTTTGGACATCTGCAAGAAGCAGGGTAAACAAGGCCATCCTTACTGCCACTCCATTGGTGACCTGCTGCAGTATTACCGAGTTTATACCATCTGCTATTTCCGGTGACATTTCCACACCCCTGTTGATGGGACCGGGATGCATGATAATGGCATCTTTTCTGAGATGTGGGACTATGGCCTTGCTGAGACCGAATCTTTTTGAATATTCCCTTTCAGAAGGAAAGGGAGATAGGCGCCCCTGGCGCTCTTTCTGGATTCTCAAAGCCATGACCACATGAGCGTCCCTGACTGCCTCCCTGATGTCCAGGCAGACCCGAGCCCCAAGCTGTTCTGCTTCAGGTGGCATCATGGTTGCGGGCCCGCACACAGTAACCCTGGAGCCCATGGCGGTAAAGGCAAGAATGTCAGAATGGGCCACACGGCTGTGGGCAATATCCCCAATAATGGTAACATTCAGCCCCTCAAGGGTACCAAAATGTTCCCTTACAGTAAGGAGATCCAGGAGGGCCTGGGAGGGATGCTCGTTGGTACCGTCTCCTGCATTTATTACAGCAGAACCCACGTATCTTGAAATAAGGTGGGGAGCGCCTGACATGGAATGCCTCATAACGATGATGTCAGGCTTCATGGCCTCGATGTTTCTTGCAGTATCTATCAGGGTTTCGCCCTTGACCACACTGCTGGTACTGGCCGAAATCCCCACTGTATCCGCACTGAGTCTCTTTGCAGCCAGATCAAAAGAGAGCTTTGTCCTGGTACTCGGTTCGAAAAAGAGACTGACTATGGTCTTGCCCCTCAGGGGAGGCACCTTCTTGATGGGCCTTTCCAGGATATCCTTCATGGACTCAGCCGTGTCCAGTATGAAGGCTATCTCGTCCCGGTCCAGATGTGAAATACCAAGTATGTGTTTTGCTTTGAGGTTTCCCATATCAACCCTGTTTAAAACACATCTGTCTATGGGCCAACAGCCCGGAAAAAGCAAACAGTTTTCACGTCAACGGTTTATAACCCCTGTCAGGGTGAAACCACAATCTCATTGTCAATCTGCTGCATAACTGCTTGCAGGATGCCCCGGATGCAAGGCAGAGGGCACGAGGCCATACTCCAGGTACGCCGAACGCCCGGCAATGCAGCAGATGAGGTGCCCTATGAGCAGTAGCTACTAAAAAGGCCTCCTTTCTGTTTGAAAGGAGGCCTTTGAACTGCCTGTTGCCTTATGTCATCTCCGAGAGCCTCAGCAGCTTTTCATATTCTGCATCGACCCGCTTCTGGATGTAATCAACATGTGCTTCATCCAGATGGCGGAACCGCTTCTGGCCCTTGAGATACTCTGTTACTGGCTTGGCCTTCTTGATCTTCCTGCTCATGATATAACGTCCCTCGATAACTTCATACAAGGGGAAAACCTTGGTTTCAACAGCAAGCCTTGCAAATTCTACAGAGCGTTCTCCTGCTGAACCCCAACCCGTCGGGCATGGAGAAAAGATATGAACATAGGCAGGCCCCTTGACCAGGGCAGCCTTCTTCACCTTGTTCATGAGATCCAGAAAATATGCTGGGGAGGCCGTGGCAACATAGGGAATATTATGAGCCACCATAATCGCCGGAATATTCTTCTTCCAGGTGACCTGGCCAAAGCTCTGCTTGCCAGGAGGGCTCGTAGTAGTCATGGCACCGTAGGGTGTACAGCCTGAACGCTGAACACCGGTATTCATATAGGCCTCATTATCCAGACAGACATAAAGAAAATCATGTCCTCTTTCCATGGCGCCTGAAATCCACTGAAGACCGATGTCCCCGGTGGCACCATCTCCGCCTACTGCAAGTATATCCACATGCTTCTTCGGTATCTTCTTTTTCCGCTTGAGCACCTTTCTGGCAGATTCAACACCGGAAGCTACTGCAGCTGCATTCTCAAATGCAATGTGAATCCATGGAACATTCCAGGCGGTATGCGGATATGGAGAAGAAATGATCTCCATGCAGCCTGTGGCACTACAGACAATCACATCCTTGCCGAGTGCCTTCATAACCATTCTGAGGGCCAGTACTTCACCACAACCCTGACATGCCCTGTGGCCACAGGCGAGGGGCTCTTCCTTGGGCATACTCTTAGCTTTAAAGCCTTTAAATTTTTCAAATTCTGGTATCATTTTTCACGCACTCCAATTACTTCATAGAGTTCACGTGGACGCTTCTTGGCATAAGCCCTTGCCTTGTCCACTATTTCCTCAAAACGGCTCACAGTTACATCTCTACCACCAAGACCGGCAACAAAGCTGAAAATCTTCGGTGCCCCTGGAATCTTGTAGAACATGGACCTGAGTTCCGCACCCACAGGGCCACAAACAGCTCCTGGCGGCAGGCACCTGTCTATGGCTGCAAGAATCTTGGTTTTACCAACTGCCTTGCGGAATTCCTGGGCAGGGAAGGGCCTCCAGAGCCGGATCTTCAGCAGGCCCACCTTCTGTCCCTGGTCTCTCATCTCGTCCACGGCAGTCATTGCCGTTTCGCAGATACTACCCATACCCACCAGCAATACCTCGGCGTCTTCGGTACGATAGGTCTCGACAGGTTCGTACTTTCTGCCGAAAACCTCTTCAAATTCCTTCCACGCCTTGAGAATATAGCGCCTGGAATTCTTCATGGCCATGGCATGGGCTACCTTGGCCTCAGTATAAACCTCCGGGATACCCACAGGCCCCATGGTGATGGGCCTTCTGGGATCGAGCTTGTATCTCGGCTTGAAGGGAGGCAGATACTTGTCCACATCTTCCTGGTCGGGAAGCTCTATGGGCTCAATAACGTGACTCAACGTAAAACCGTCAATATTGACGATCATTGGCAGGGATACATTCCTGTTTTCTGCCACCTTGAATGCATGAATGGTAAGATCAACCGCCTCCTGGCCGTTTTCTGCAAAGGTCTGGATCCATCCGATGTCCCGCTGAACCATGATATCCTGATGGTCGTTCCAGATGCTGATGGGAGCGGACATTGCCCTGTTGGCCACTACCATAACCATGGGCAATCTCATGGTTGAGGGGATGTAGAGAATCTCGCTCATGAGCGAAAGGCCCTGGGAGCTGGAAGACGTAAAGACACGTGCTCCGGCTGCTGCAGCACCGCAGCAGCAACTCATGGCTGCGTGCTCGCTCTCCACAGGCACGAACTCGGCATCAAGCTGGCCATTGGCTACCATCTCTGACAGGTGTTCAACAATATGAGTCTGAGGTGTAATGGGATAGGCAGGAATCACCTCTGCCCTTGCAAGCCCAACTGCCTCGGATATTGCTATCGAAACTTCTATTCCCACGCGTTTTGACATGATTATTACCCCTCCTCTGGAACCATTGTTATGGCATCTTTGGGGCATTCGTGGGCACATATGCCACAACCCTTACAGTATTCCATATCCGCTTCAAAATAACCTTCTTCATCCTGCTTGTATGTCATATCCGGACAGAAAATCCAGCACATACCGCACCTTATGCACTTTTCCTTGTCTGTGACAGGACGCTGAGAACGCCAGTCACCAGTCCTGAAATTGGCCGAATTGCCTGGTTCCAGGATATGACAGCCAAAGGTTATTGTCTTCCAACCTACTATGGCGTCAGAATTGGCCATTTTATAACTCCTTAATTAGAATTTTTTGTTTATCCTGTAATAACTGTCTCTTCAAAAGCCCTGGCAAGGGCTGCCTTGTTTTTCTCGGCAATCCTTCCAAAACGCTTGTCCATGGCCTCCTCAAGTGCCTCCTTGCCCACAATGCCCGTGGCCTTCAGCAGGGCGCCCAGCATTGTGGTGTTGGTAATGGGAAGACCAAGAACTTCTAAGGCGATCTTTGTTGCATCGACCATGGCCAGCCTGGACTTCAGCCCAAATTTTTCCCTGACTTCCTTTTCAGAAAGGTCCGTATTCAGAATGACTATCCCGCCATCCTTGAGTCCCTCGGCAACATTTACCAGGGATGGCAGGGATGGGTCCAAAACCATGACAATGTCTGGATGGTAAACCTTTTCCCTGGTCCTGATGGGCTGGTCGCTGACCCTGATAAAGGCAGCAACCGGAGCACCTCTACGCTCAGGGCCGAAACTCGGAAAGGCCTGAGCATACTTGCCTTCAGCAATTGCGGCGGTAGCAACCAGTTCTGCAGAGGTAACTCCCCCCTGTCCGCCACGGCCGTGAAGTCTAACTTCTTTCATTTGGTGGTCTCCTGTATAAGTGGTTTTGGGAATTGTGACAAACGCAGCATCATCAGGGCGCTAAAATCACGTCGGAATAATAACCTGAAATAAAATTCACATTCTTGCGTTTTTGCTGCTGTTTATTTGTCCCTCAAATTGACACCTCTGTTTACAAGCCAGCCAATTCTTTGTCAAGGGACGGAATAAGACAATATAGGTATTTTTTGACTGCCTG
>QOAL01000226.1 GCA_003978135.1 Thermodesulfatator sp. | reverse complement strand
TTTCTTTCAAGATTTCACCAAGGGGAAGCCAGGTTTAGCCGCACTTAAGGCGGTAAGATTGTTGATGTCTGTATCCAGAAAGAGTATGTAGCCCGCACAGCGGCTGTTGGTGAATCTTGAAAGAAACCCCTCGTCCCTGGACCATGAGGACAAACAGGGAATGCTGCTTGCTCCCATGAAAATGCCGTATCTGCTCACAGGGTACCGAGTCTTCGGTCTTGTGAGGTCACTAAAGTACAAGGTTTAAACCTGCGCGCCCTCTGTTTTCTATCTGGAGCAGCTTCAAAGCAGATCCAGTAGAGTTTGCCTGGCCTCAAAGAGGGCCTGCACAATAGCGGCATTAGAACCAAAATATATCCAAATCAAGAACTGGAAAATCTTTGACATTGGAACTGCCTTGTGGCCAATTGCCATAAGCAAACCAAGAACAGAACAGTACCAAGCCATTGAAAACCACTATTATCTGCATAGAAACCATCTGTGGTAAGATATCTCCTGCGGGATTTGGAAGCCAGAAGGACAGGCAGTTCCTGGAAAGGGCCAGGGCTGAAACCGATGCTACACTACTTGGCGCAGGATCACTAAGGGAAGGAAACCCTGAATTCAGAATAGACGGGGCTTTGCCTAAAAATCGTCTCAGGGCAGTTATCACTGGATCGGGCAATATCCCGTTAAACAGGGCAATCTTCAAACACGGGCCGAAACCCCTGGTCTTTGTGCCTTGGGACGTCTGTTCAATGCTTCAACGAAAACTGGGGAACAGGGCAGAAGTAATCGGCATTAACGAGATCTCGGAAGGCATACTTTCCCTGCAAGATGTTATGAATCACTTGAAAAAATGCGGTGCAAGAAGCTGCCTAATCGAGGGAGGAGGTCGTCTCAATTACCAGGCACTCAAACAGAATATAGCAGATGAGCTTCTGGTGACAATCGCCCCAAAGATTATTGGCTGCACGGATGAACATGACCTAATCTCAGGTCATTCTGCACTTGGTCAACCATTTATTGACCTGGAACTTCTTTCCTGTAAACCTGATCTGGCAACAGGGGAAGTCTTTCTCCATTACCGAACGGCAAAAAGGAGGTGAACATGGACAAACAGGACACTGCCATCTTGTTTTCAGGAGGTTCAGACAGTCTTGCCCTTTATGCCATGGCCATTACAGGCCTTTCCCAAAGGCTGCCCAGGGCGCGCAAGATACATCTCCTTCACATGCTGAATGGAATGTCCAGGTTTCCTGAATTTCCAGTGACCCGCATGGACCTGGCTCGAAAAATCCTGGAGGCTCAGTTGCCTGACACAGAAGACATACCTGAAACGCGCTATCTGGAGCTTGATATGGGGCGTCTGTTCCAGGGCCTGTGGCTTGACAGATTCGAAGAACTTATGCCCAGATTCAATGGGAAAAACCTGGTTTGTGTTGCATGCAAACTGGCAATGCATACACGGGCAATAATCTACTGTGTAACCCATTACGTACCTGTTATCCTTGCCGGATATGCCAGAAAACAGTCTTTTTTCCCGGAACAAACCCATGCATTCATGGATCGTACAGCGCAACTTTCGGCAGATTTTGGCATTGCCACCTCTTTTCCCCTTTATGATGAATTTGAATCAGAGGCAATATCGAGACATTTTCTAGAGGACCTTGGCCTGCCGTCCACTGGTGGGGGTGAGAGAAAATGCCTCTTTTGCCAGACCCTTACTACCGCAGAAGAAAAAGACATTGCAGCCTACCTGGACGAAATGATACCAAGGGTCAGGGATTACATCGGGCACCGTCTTTCCGGCAGGATAAAGGCGGCAGCAGACGTGTTTCCTTCCGGCAGACAAGAATCATGATAAGCTGTGTCATTCCTGTGAGAAACAGGAGTGAAATCGTGCTCCTGGCCATAGAATCCGCATTAAATCAAGGCAATATGGTCAGGGAAATTATCGTGGTAGATGATGCCTCAACTGATGACACCAAGGAAGCAGTGAAAAAGGCATTTCCACAGGTAAAAATCGTCACTACGCCCAAAAGAATCGGTCCCGGGCCGGCCAGGAATCTGGGCGTGCAGAATTCCACAGGCGAGATAATCATGTTTCTTGATTCCGATGATATCTGGCACAATAATCACTGCAAGCTTTTGTTGGAGGCCATGGATCCAGGCTTTCATGCGGCCTATGGCATCACTAAAAACAGAAATCTAAGAGACGGTTCCAGTTTTTTTATACCTGAGTCCGATCACCTTATATCAGGGGAATGTCTTAATGAACTTTTCAGATGGTGCTTCATGGTTCCATCTTCATTTGCAGTTACCAGAAAGGCATTTATGGAGGTAGGAGGATTCGAGGCATTTTCACCTGGCGAGGACTGGTTTTTCTTTTTAAAACTTGCCAGGAGATATCCATTTGCAGCGGTTCCTGAGATCATTACCCTGAGATTTCTGCATGAAGGAAGCATCAGCTGCAGATTCTTTGACAAGAAAAGTGCCGGAAGAATGCTTCTAAAGCTTAAGAAATTCGCTGCTGACTACAGGTGCAGCCAGGAAGAAATTGCAAGGATTGACAATATGATCGAATTTACCGAGAGGTACGGTGCAACATGTCAGAGCGTTCAGGACTGGTACTTGAGCATGAAAGGCAAAGGATTGGTTTGAAACCCCGTTTTTCCAGCAAGCAGCACAAGGCTGTTATTGAATCATCAGCCGATGTTCCGGAGATGGAACCCCTTTTCAACATGCCCCTTAACCAGGTGGGAATTACATCCAAGAAAGTGTGGGTGAACATTCCCCAGGGATGTCTGCCTTTCAGTGCAGAACTGGTTGTAAACCTGCCAGAATCATTTAAGGGGATACATATGTCCAGGATGGAAAGAGCTATTTCCAGGCTCTATTCCCAGCAGTTTGAGGATATAAGATATTATTCCCAAGTCCTTTGCCGAGAAGTACTTTCCCGGCAGAGGGGTGACCAGGCGGAAATCCATATTAGTGGTTATATTCCGCACGTGGGACAAACCCTGGTAAGTAGAGAAAAATCCATAGATACATTAAAGATCTCCGTGCACACCCGGGGACGTAAAAAAGATGAAAAAATTGCCACTGTCTCCATGCTGGGCATGTCCGTCATGCATATTACAGCCTGTCCCTGCACCCAGACCTATAACAGTGCCCTTTTCCCGAATGCAGATCCATTGCTTTTGCCTACCCATTCCCAGCGCTCAATTACCACTCTGATAATCGAAGACCAAAAAGGAGATATAACTTTCAACGACCTCTACCTTTGTCTCACCTCCAGTGTCCATGTAACCCAGGACCTGCTAAAGCGTCCTGATGAGGCAGAACTGGTGCTCTCGTGCCACAGTAAACCCCAGTTTGCTGAAGATGTGGTGCGAATGGTCTGCCTTCAAACAGGGAAAAGACTCGGGAATATCCTGCCGGCAGATTCCCGCATAAGGGTTGAGTCCATAAGCATGGAATCCATTCATCTTCATAACGTCAAGTGCGCGGTGAATTGCACCCTGGAGGAGATTACCAGCAGGATGACCTGAGAAGGCCCCTGAGGGGCTGTCCAAAAATAACTTGGCGATTTCGCATCTCATCTTCAGGCCATCCTGAGCCGAACTTCACTCACAAAATCCTCTACGTAGCCCGGCTACGCCTGCGGTTTTCTTCAATCAGTTCAACTCAGCCTGACCTAAATCTGAGCGTGACATCATCCAATTTATTTTTTGACCGCCCCTCAACCTCCGAGCTTCCTGGCAAGCTCCATGAGGGTCCTCACCCCGAAGCCCTTGGCACCTTTTCCGAGAAACCCCAATGGTTCCTCCTTTACACATGGCCCTGCAATGTCAATATGAGTCCAGGTAATATCTTCTGATACGAATTTCTTGAGGAAAAGTGCAGCGGTAATGGCACCGCCCCAGCGGGTTCCGATATTTTTCATGTCCGCAATGGTGGCCTTTAACTGCTCCATGTAAGGCATGTGAAGAGGCATCTCCCAAAGGTATTCTCCTGCATCTTCGCCAGCGGTGATAATTATTCTGTTGAATTCCCTGTCCGTGCCAAAAACACCGGCAATATCCTCACCAAGAGCTACTACACAGGCACCTGTCAGGGTTGCCGCATCCACTATCCAGTCAGGGTTCATTTCCGATGCCAGGCACAGGGCATCCGCCAGGATAAGCCTCCCCTCTGCATCGGTATTGTCCACCTGAACGCTCTTTCCGTTTCTCATGGTAATGATATCGGTAGTATGAAACGCAGTGGAAGATATATCATTTTCCACTAGGGGTGTTATAACGGTGATCCTCAGGGGAACCTTGAGACTGGCCATGGCACAGGCAGCCGCAAAGGTCATGGCTGCGCCTCCCATGTCGTATTTCATTCCGATCTGGGAGTTGGCAGGCTTGAGACAATAACCGCCTGTATCCATGGTGACACCCTTGCCCACAAGACACAGAAATCCCTTTGGCTTCCTGGGCTTGTATTCACCTATTACCAGGCATGGTCTTGAAGATGCTCCCTTGCCAACAGCGAGCACCCCTCCACATTTTTCCTTTTGAAGCCTCTTTTCATCCCAAACCGTGACCTTTAGGCCAGCCTTCTTGCCCCTGCTGCGAAATATGCCGGCAAGGGCCTGGGGATGTATCTCGTTGGGCGGTTCGTTAAGGATATCCCTTGCAAAATTTACCCATCCCAGCACCTCTGCACGCTCTTTTATGGCTTTTTTCTCCCTGGTGTCCAGGTCCGAATCCAGAAAGCATACTACCGGTGCTGGTTCGGCCTTCTTTTCAAGGTACTTGTCAAACTTGTAGCCACCAAGCACAGCCGCCTCCTGGCACGCCTTGACAAGAGACCTGTTTTCCCGTGAAAGGAATAAACAGACCCGTTTAAGCCCTTCTTCTTCAGCTGATGATATTGCGGATGAGATGGTGCGTTTCAGAACTTCCTGGATCGGGATATTTTCATCATCAATTCTTGCAGCTCTGGCCACAAAACGCTTATTCCTGTAAAGGCCGGCAGCAGCGGTCACGCTCTTGCCCTTTTCATCAGGGCATTTGATTTCAGACAAAAAACCGGGGATCTGTTCCTTGGAAAAAACAGGTTGTCCTTCTTCCAGGTAACAAAAAAGCAGGAGATCATCTGCTTCCAGCTTATAACCTTTTTTTACTGCAAATTCACTGTGTGCCATTTAAGCCTCCTTGAGCTTCCTGCAACATTTGTCTGACCTGTTCATGGGCCAGCCGTGTTATTTCCTTCCTGTCACGCCTTTTATCTCCATAAACCACCTCAATAGGTGTTCCGATAATCACTTCCACCTCTCCAGGGCTGGCGATCATGCTGCCCTTTTTCAGAATATTGAAACTTCCCCTGATAGCCACGGGCACCACCGGGCAGCCGGAGTTAACGGCCAGCATGAACCCGCCCTCCTTGAATCCCTGTAGACGCCCGTCCAGAGTCCTGGTGCCTTCAGGAAAGATGACTATGGATGCCCCTTCCCGGATACGCCTTGCCGCCTCTTTCATACTCTTAAGTGCAGCCCTTCCCTTGGCCCTGTCTATAGGTATATATCCTGCAGTCTTCATTGCAAGCCCGAGAAGCGGAATCTTGAAAAGCTCCTTTTTAACAATAAAACGAAACTCCACAGGCAGCGCCTTGTAAAGTATGGGTATATCCATGAGGCTTGAATGATTGCATGCAAATATAACCGGCGTATGTCCTGAAGGATCTTGTTTAATCCGGGTTTTGACACGGATACCAGCTGCAAAAAGAACAATTGATGCCCACACCCGCGCTACCTTGTGGGAAGGCGTGCCAGAACCTGTGATAAGCGAGGCAACAATTGCAAATGGGCTGCAGACCATGAAAGACAGGGGCAAAACAACCGGAAATGTCAATGCTGTGATAAGTTTTCTCATGACCATATCCCAAGTTATATAATTGACATAGGGCCAATCCGTAAAGGACTCCCTGCTTCAAGGATTGGCCAGGGCTGACAAACATATTTTTCTTAAAACAGGTAACTTCTCAATAAGTCCGTGCAAGTTGTCGAATATCTGCCTTCAGGTGCTGCAGACCCCGGTCGGACGGCACCCGGACCTGCTGCGAGGGATTACTTTGACTTCACCATAATAGATGATGCTGAAAATTCCAGGCCTGCCAAACCGGGAGTATTCCCGGTTTGTCCCGTTCACTACTAATTGATGATTTCGGCCAGGGACGAGCAATTTCTTCCAGGATTTCACCAAGGGGAAGCCAGTTCTAGCCACACTCAAGTTTGTAGGACCGGGTACGTATCCAGAAAGAGCATGTAGCCAGCACAGTGGCTGTTGGTGAATCTTGGAAGAAATTGCTCGTTCCCCAGGCCATGAGGACAAACAGGGAATGCTCCCACCAGAGCTTATCAACAGGAGTTAAAAGAGCCAATACTGGCTTGCCCCATTTTCAGCATTCCCTGCTTTTTAGTAAATCCTCTATCATCTTGTTGTGTATTTCCACTATGGACATGCCAGTTTCATGAACTGTCATCCACACACATCTCCTAAAGGCCCGATACAGGTCAGGTCTTACGTGAATTTTCAGAACCTCGTATTCTTCTCCGGGAACAGTTGATTTATCCTTTTCCACATCCATTTCTATTGCTAATCCTGTTCTTTTTTCTTAAAAGTCAACTGTGCTAAAAATATGTTGCAAGTTAACAATCTTTTATCAAAACAGCCACTGCAGGCAGATATGGGACAAAGCATCCTTATAAGAGGAACAAACTGGATAGGTGATGCCATAATGACATTTCCTGCAATAGGTTTGGTTCATGACCTGTTCCCTGAAGCCCGGCTTCACCTGATTGCCAGACCCTGGGTAGCACCTGTATACAAATGCCATCCTGACATCCAGAAAATCCTCGTTTGCCAGGAAGGCCCAGGCCTGATCAACAGACTCCTGCGTCCGTTCAACACGTCTAAACAGATTGCTCCGCAGGGCTACAGCAAGGGAATCCTGTTTCCAAATTCCTTTGAATCAGCACTGGAGTTCAGGATTGCAGGTATTCCTGAAATACTTGGGTATGCCACGGATGCTCGCAGAATACTGCTTACAAGGGCTGTCCCTATACCTGAAGACAAGGAGAAACGCCACCATATATGGTATTACCTGGATCTTGTAAAACACCTGGCTGAACAAGGCACTCAGTCCGTCAAGCCGTCAACAGACATCAAGCTGTGTTTGCCTGAAAAAGAGTTAAAAAAGGCCGAGACCTTTCTATCCGGCTTGCTGAACCGGTAC
>QOAL01000225.1 GCA_003978135.1 Thermodesulfatator sp. | reverse complement strand
CTGGGGAGCCTGAGGACGAGCAATTTCTTTCAAGATTCACCAACAGCCGCTGTGCGGGTTACATACCCTTTCTGGATACATACTTGGACAATCTTACAAACTTAAGTGCGGCTAAACCTGGCTTTCCCTTGGTGAAATCTTGAAAGAAATTGCTCGTCCCTATCCAGAGCATCTGCGGCACCCTTGATCACTTACTGGAAAGGCAAGACTGCAAGCCCTGGCGATTCAGCTATCCTTTTTTTCAGCAGATTCAAAGAGTTCAGGTGTGTTTTTAAGCCTTTTTATCACCCGTTCCTTACCTATTGCCACCATTACGTCAAAGATGCCCGGCCCCTTGAGTTGTCCAGTGAGTATGGCCCTCATGCCATTAATTATAATGCCTGCCTTAAGAGCCCGTTCTTCGGCAAATTTTCTTACAGCATCTTCGGTAGTCTCAAGATTCCAGGGTTCCACCTTCTCAAGGCTCAGCGAAAGTTCCGGAAGAAGTTCTTTCAGCTCGGGTCTTTTTAACACGTTTTTCTTGAGGGCCTTTGGTTCTATTTCAAAATCATCTGCAAAGTAGGCCCTGCCCTGCCTTGCAAAATCCTTAAGGGTATGAAACCTGCTCCGTATGAGGTCCAAAGTGGAAAGAAACCATTGCTTCTTATCCCCCTCGTATGCCTCGTTCCACAGTCCTTCTTTTATAAAATCCTCTTTTATCATCTGGGCGATTTCTTCTATGGGCATGGTGCGAAGGTAGTGGGCATTGATGTTTATGGCCTTGGGATCAGTGAAAAATTTAGGGTCCCCTTTTCTGTAATTAAAAATCGAATTGGATTTATTGATCCTTTCAAGGGAGAAGGCCTGTATGAGTTCATCTCGAGAAAATATTTCCTGGTCGGTTCCAGGATTCCATCCAAGGAGTACCAGAAAGTTCACGAGAGCCCAGGGGATGAAGCCCATTTCCCTGTACCACTGTACAGATACCACCTCCCCGTGAGTCCTTTTCGAGATCTTTCGTTTCTGAAGATCCAGGGTGAGGGGCATGTGGGCAAAGACAGGCGGCGTGGCACCAAGGGCCTCGTAGAGGAGGATCTGCCTTATGGTGTTGCTCATGTGGTCCTGACCCCTGATGATGTGGGTAATCCTGTCCCGTATGTCATCCACCACATTGCAAAGGAGATAGAGCGGCTTGCCATTGGAGCGCATGATGACAAAATCTTCTATTTCACTGTAATCCTTTTCAATACGGCCCAGAACCTTGTCGTCATAACCTATCTTGCCCTGCCTTTCAGGCACCTTGAAGCGTACTACGTATGGCAGGCCTTGCGCCTCCTTGGATGCAATTTCCTCCGGAGAGAGGTTTCTGCAAGTGCCGTCATACTTTATGTCCCGTTTTTCCTTGAGTGCCTGCTTCCTCTTTGATTCAAGCTCTTCCCTTGTGCAAAAACATCTGTAGGCCTTGCCCTCCTGGAGAAGTTTATGGGCAACCTCCTTATGCTCCTGGGCGAACTCGCTCTGGAAATACGGTCCTTCGTCCCAGTCTATGCCCAGCCAGGTCAGGCCGTCTATGATCCCCTGTATGGATTCCTTCGTGGATCTTTCCGCATCCGTATCCTCTATCCTGAGTATGAATTTGCCTTTATGTTTCCTGGCGAAAAGCCAGTTGAAAATGGCGGTTCTGGCACCTCCGATATGGAGATAGCCTGTGGGGCTTGGTGGAAATCTTACTATAACTTCTGACATGTGTTTTGGTCCTCTTGTCTGTGTTTGTGGCTATCCATGATCCTGGAAAAATGGCTGATTTTTTATCCGGGCTGAAAGTTTCGCATGTTTTTTTCTTCCCCGTATCGGTGGTCCGGGGTTACTATTTTTTCCCCTTTTTACGTTTTCTGCCCTTGGATCCCTGTTTCTTCTGTTTCTGGAATCGTTTTTCTATCTTAGCCCAGGTATCTCTCAATGTAACGGTCCTGTTGAAAACCGGCTGCCCCGGGGTGGAATCCTTGGAATCTGCACAGAAATAACCAATGCGCTCAAACTGGTATACCCTGCCGGGCTCAGCCTTCTTGAGTGATGGCTCCAGCATGCAGCCCCTGAGTATCTTGAGAGAATCCGGATTCAGGAAATCCATAAATGTCTTTCCTTCTTCTGATGCCGCCCTGTCAGGATAAGGGTGGTTAAACAGCCTGTCATACAATCTCACCTCTGCACTGAATGCATGGTTACAGCTTACCCAGTGGATTGTTCCCCTGACCTTCCTGCCGTCCGGGGCGTTTCCTCCCTTTGTGGCAGGATCGTATGTGCATCTGAGCTCCTTAATCTGGCCTGTCTCTTCATCCTTTATTACATCTGTGCATTTGATGAAATAGGCATACCTGAGCCTCACCTCCCTGCCAGGGGCAAGGCGGAAGAATTTTTTCGGTGGATCCTCCATAAAATCCGTTCTCTCTATGTAGATTTCCCTGGAAAAAGGCACTGACCTGGTACCGTATGAAGGATCTTCAGGATTGTTAATGGCCTCCAGTTCTTCTTCCTGCCCTGGTGGATAATTCTCGATAACCACCTTCAGGGGGTTCAAGACACCCATGACCCTTGGAGCAGTCCGGTTAAGCTCTTCCCTGACGCAATATTCCAGGAGGGCCACATCTACCACGCTTTCCTTTTTTGCCACACCTATTCGTTCACAGAAGTTTCTTATGCCTGCCGGTGGAAGGCCCCTTCGTCTCATGCCGGAAATTGTGGGCATCCGAGGGTCATCCCAGCCTGTAACCACTCCTTCCCGTACGAGCTGGATGAGCTTTCGCTTGCTTAGAATGGTGAAGGTAAGATTCAGTCTTGCAAACTCAATCTGCTGAGGATGACATTCTACCTCCAGGACATCCAGAAACCAGTCATATAGTGGTCTGTGGTCCTCGAATTCCAGGGAGCACAGGGAGTGGGTAATTCCCTCTATGGAATCTGAAAGGCAGTGAGCGAAGTCATACATTGGATAAATACACCACTTGTCTCCGGTTCTGTGGTGAGGAACATGCATTATCCTGTAAATTACCGGGTCCCTCATGTTCAGGTTGCCGGAGGCCATATCTATCCTGGCCCTGAGCACCCGCTGACCGTCCTTGAATTCCCCGGCGCGCATCCTTCTGAAAAGATCCAGGTTTTCTTCTATGCTCCTGTTTCTGTATGGGCTCTCTTTGCCC
The DNA here is from genome assembly GCA_003978135.1 of Thermodesulfatator sp. Taxonomy (GTDB): domain Bacteria; phylum Desulfobacterota; class Dissulfuribacteria; order Dissulfuribacterales; family QOAL01; genus QOAL01. The sequence goes on along the minus strand of QOAL01000225.1, from coordinate 4,101 downwards.
GGTTCTGTGAGGGTACCTCTGTATTTTCTTATTTCCTCAGGGGAAAGGTCACATACAAATGCCTTCCCGATCTTTATGAGCTGCTCTGCGTACTGGTAAAATTTCTCAAAATAATCAGAGGCATAATACAGGTGCTTGCCCCAATCGTAGCCCAACCACCTTACATCTTCCTTGATGGCATCCACGTATTCCTGTTCCTCTTTAGTGGGGTTTGTGTCATCAAAACGAAGGTGGCATCTGCCGTTGAATTCCAGGGCAAAACCGAAATTCATTACTATTGACTTGGCATGTCCTATATGAAGGTAGCCGTTGGGTTCAGGAGGGAATCTTGTAACTACCTTGCCGCCATGCTTGTTTGATTTTATGTCTTCAAGGATTATATTTCGTATAAAATTCGAAGGCTTGGTGTGCTCTTCCTTCTGGTTCATGTCTTCTCCTTAAAGGGGGCAGTTTTTTAATGGCCCTATAATAATGCCAAAAGCTTAGGAAATTAAAGCCCCCAGGGCATATTTAATAACTTTTATGACAACTTTCTTTCGGCTGCATACTCCATTTGAACCATGCGGTGACCAGCACAAGGTAATTGATGAACTGGTAAAAGGGCTTGAAAGGGGAACAGTTCACCAGACCCTGCTGGGAGTTACTGGTTCCGGCAAGACCTTTACCATGGCAAATGTTATTGCAAGGGTCAACAGGCCTGCCCTCATAATGGCGCCCAACAAGACACTTGCAGCCCAGCTCTTTTCTGAATTCAAGGGGTTTTTCCCTGAAAATGCAGTTGAATATTTTGTGAGCTACTATGATTACTACCAGCCCGAGGCCTATATCCCGGCCTCTGATACCTATATAGAGAAGGATTCGTCCATAAATGAGTTTATAGACCGGCTCAGGCATTCAGCGACACATTCACTCCTTACAAGAAAGGATGTGATAATCGTTGCCAGTGTGTCCTGTATTTATGGACTTGGTTCTCCTGAGGAATACCAGGCAATGCACCTTTATCTGAGACAGGGAGAGGAAATGGCCAGGAGAAAGATCCTGGCTCGCCTGGTAGGTATGCTCTATGAAAGAAATGATGCGGATTTCCGGAGGGGTACGTTTCGAGTCAGGGGTGATGTGGTAGAGGTGTTTCCTGCCTATGAAGAGGAACTGGCGGTCAGGATAGAACTTTTTGGTGACGAGGTGGAGCGCCTCAGCCTCTTCGACCCTCTTACAGGCAGGCGTAAGGCAGATGTGCCCCATGTGCTGATTCACCCTTCAAGCCATTATGTTACCACAGAGGACCGTCTGGAAAGGGCTATAGAGGCCATCAGGCTGGAACTTTCAGAAAGGTTGCAGGAATTGGAGCGGCAGGGCAAACTTGTGGAGGCCCAGAGGCTGGAACAGAGGACAAGCCTTGATCTGGAGATGCTACAGGAGCTCGGTTACTGTCACGGGATAGAAAATTATGCCAGGCACCTGGCTGGCAGGGCCCCGGGCGAGCCCCCGCCAACATTGCTGGATTACTTTCCGGAAAATTTCATTACCTTTATTGACGAGAGCCACATTACAGTGCCGCAGATAAGGGGCATGTATGCAGGGGATAGGTCCAGAAAGAAGACCCTGGTGGAATTCGGATTCAGGCTGCCTTCTGCCCTGGACAACAGACCCCTCAGGTTTGATGAATTTCAGGAAGCCACCGGGCAGACCATATATGTATCGGCAACCCCAGGACCCTATGAGCTCGAGATGTCCGGCCAGGATATAACAGAGCAAATAATCCGCCCCACGGGTCTCATGGACCCCAGGATGGAGGTACGTCCTGCTTCAAACCAGGTAGATGACCTCCTTGGGGAGATAAGGAAGGTGGTGGCACGGGGTGAACGGGTGCTTGTGACCACCTTGACCAAGAGGATGGCGGAAGATCTTACTGAATATTATCAGGGAACAGGGATTAAGGTGGAATATCTCCATTCTGATATTAAGACAGTAGAAAGGACCCAGTTGATAAAGGGGCTCAGGCAGGGAGATTTCGACGTACTGGTGGGAATAAATCTCCTCAGGGAAGGCCTTGATATGCCCGAGGTATCCCTTGTGGCGGTTCTCGATGCGGACAAGGAAGGGTTTCTCCGGTCTGCACGTTCCTTGATTCAGACTGCCGGAAGGGCAGCCAGAAATGTAAACGGCCTGGTGATCCTCTATGCGGACACAATTACAGGTTCCATGAAAAGGGCCATATCGGAGACGGACAGACGCAGGGCCATTCAGGAAGCCTATAATCAGGCCCATGGTATATTGCCTGAATCCATAAGAAAGGATACAACGGATGCACTTACAAGGATTTACCAGGAGGATGAAGGGGTATTTGAACAGGTCTGCGACAAAGGGGCGATTTATGGCCAGTTGACATCTGTAGAGGAACTGGAGGGAATGATAAAACAGCTGGAGTCAGAGATGTTTGCGCTGTCCGGCCAGCTAAAATTCGAAGAGGCGGCCATTAAAAGAGATGAAATAAAGGAGCTAAGGCAAAGGCTTCTGGAGCTTGCTTAGGCGGTATGGCCACTTTTGTGCCGGAAACAGCTTTTCAGCCATATGGAAATATTTTATAAACATGTGTGAAAAAAGGCAGTGACCAATTCAACAGAACAAACGCTTTTTGGGTTGAAGACATGAAAGAGATTAACGGGTTAACATTTTTCTTCCAGGAGTTTCTGAAACATCCGCTTCAGATCGGCTCTGTTGTACCGAGTTCCCGTTTCCTGGAAAAACGTGTTGTAGACACGGCCCGGGTTCAATCAGCACGTCTTATTGTGGAGCTTGGGCCTGGTGTTGGTGGAATAACCAGGGCTGTGTTGGGGGCAGCTCGTCCAGATTGCAGGCTGCTTAGCATCGAAATCAATCCCAATTTCCATGCCTTTATTAAAAAAATACGTGACGAACGATTGACTGCTCACCTCGGAGACGCCAGAGAGCTTGCCGACATCCTGGATCATTACGGCCTGGAAGCACCTGACGCAGTGATTTCTGGTATTCCCTTTTCCACCATGAGCGCTGAATGCGGTTCCAGTATCATAAAATCCATTTTCAACGTGTTAAAACCTGGAGGACGGTTCGTGGCTTACCAATTGTCCAGCCGCGTAATTTCGCTGTGCAAGCCGGTTATGGGAGAGGGCGAAATAATCCTTGAATTTCTGAATATTCCTCCCATGCGGGTATGCTGCTGGCGTAAAAATAATGGCAACGGGGGCAACGGCAGAAAATAAATAAGTCTCCGGGCTATCAGTGGGCCTGCTTCTTCTTTGGATTCTGGGCGGCAATAAGGCCGTATGCCTTGCCCACCCGGTAAACGAGCTCCATGAATCCCTTGGGCAGGGGCACGCTTCGTTCTTCCATGAGAATACCGTATTCCTTGGCCTTGGCCAGCACATTCAGGCTGTAATCAGGCATGCCTTCCTGGTGATTGCATAAAAAGTGCATTCTCAGGGCATCGGTCAGGGGAATTAGCAGATCTTCAAAGTTTTCAGGGACTTTTTTCAGCTCTTTCTGAATGACTTCCATGTGTGCTTCTGCAAAATCCGAGAATCGCCTGTCAGGATTTCTCATGCCAAACAGCTCGTTTAAAATAGCGCCTGCCAGCATCTGACAGAACCTTTTATCCCTTTCAGGATGTTTCTCCAGCAGGTGGTCCCGCATCCTGATGAAGAAAATCATGCGTATTGTATCCACTCCCTCCCTGAGTGCCTGGACAAACTGCCTGTCCGTCGGCATCCCATAAGGGTTTTCGCTGTCTTTTCCCGTGTTTTCTGGAGCTGATGTCATGAACAAATCCCTGTTGCAAGCACTTGGCGTATACAAGTACGTGTGCGAGCCCTCTGTTTTTTTGTCCGGTAAGGTCCGACAATCTGTGTCATCCGGATTTACATATTTTACCCGATGCTCAGGGGCCTGTCGAAGGCTTTTGACAACAAGTTTTGACAACCCAGCTACCATATCCATTTATTGAGGGGAGCATTCCCTGTTTGTCCTCATAGCCGTGGGAACGAGCAGTTTCTTTCAAGATTCACCAACAGCCGCTGTGCGGGTTACATACTCTTTCTGGATACATAATCAGACAATCCTACA
>QOAL01000184.1 GCA_003978135.1 Thermodesulfatator sp. | reverse complement strand
CTCAGTTGCCCCAGGGCAATCAGCGTCGGTGCGGACCAGGCGGCTCGCTTCAGGAAACGACGTCTCGATGCGGAAAGTTTCTCCTCGCTTTTTCCCAAAATCTTTTCCGGAACGCAAAGGGGCTTTTTATTTTCCACTTCGATCCTCCTTCGTTATCGGAGGCTTACTCAGGTCAAACCCCAGACTCTCTCTTAATTTCACCCTCATTGAGCGGACGGAAAAGCTCTTTTTCTCTGCTGTAGATGTGCCCGTGGCGCTGTTCTCTTCGCTCAGCAGCTCCCAGCGGAAGGTGCGGCTGTGACTGCCGTCCATGGTGAAGGTGATGGAGTTCATTTTCCCCTTCGTCGCCACGGGAACTGTCTCTCCGCTCTCCTCGTCCACCACCTGCATCTCTACAGGAGAAACCGTGGCACCGGTTTGTTTCAGAAGTTTCTGGAACTCGCTCCGTTCCTTCTGGTGAAGCCTTTCAAAACAGGCATCTTCAGGCTCGTCAGGAGCGGCTTCTCCTTTCAAATCGCAGGTTTCACAGTCTCCGCAGATAACCGGCTCGGATTTCATTTTTTCAAAAAGTCTCTGGAACAAAATACCTCTCCCCTGGCCAGACGCGTAAGATCAATATCAGCTTTTCAGTCTCCTTACAGAGATTGTTTTTCATTGTCAATAAGCCTTGACTGAATATGGTAATAGGGTTAGAAAATTTTGCAAATAGTCACTTACTCGGCAACAATCCCTTTTCTCTTTCGCCCGGGGCACAGATATTTTCTGCCAGGCTGCAGGCGGCTCATTAAGTGCAGTAAATTCCCGGAAGACAGGACCTTTTTTCAGGTTAGAGATGAAATCAGAATTAGAAATATTCAGGGAATTCTTAAAAAAAAAGGGTATGCGCTATACCCCGGAAAGGGAAATCATCATCAAGGAGATTTTTGCCATCCATGACCACTTTGACGTGGACAGCCTGTACATTTCAATGAGAAAAAAAGACGCCAGGGTATCCAAGGCCTCCATATACCGGCTTATGCCGCTCCTCATAGAAGCCGGCCTGGTTGAAGAAGTATTCTTCGATGGTGGCCAGATGTACTATGAACATATTTACGGCCATGACCATCACTGTCATCTTCGCTGTGTAAAATGCAAAAAGATTCAGGAATTCAGCGATTCAAGGATCAGGGAAATCGAACAAACCCTGGCCCAAAGATTCGATTACAGGATAATCAGGCATAAGCTGGAGGTAATGGGACTCTGTTCAGAATGCAGGGATGACAACAAGTAACCCATCTACAGCAGCACGTATTGCCAAATTGAACGTGGTGCTGGTAGAGCCTGAGATTCCCCCTAATACAGGAAACATTGGAAGGCTGTGCGCCGCCACTGGTTCTGCTCTTCACCTGGTCCACCCCCTGGGTTTTAAAACCGATGACAAGAGCCTGAAACGTGCTGGCCTGGATTACTGGCGCCATGTCGAGGTCATCCATCATGAAAGCCTTGAATCCTTTTTGAAAAAATTTGGCAGGCATGAGCTGTTGCTCTTTTCCACCAGGGGCAGCAAGCCATACACTGAGGCCCCTTACAGAGATGGTGGTTTCCTGCTCTTTGGCAAGGAGACCATGGGGCTTCCGGAATGGCTTCTTCAGGAGAGGTTTGACAGGAGCTTTTTCCTTCCCATGTGGGGAAAAACCAGAAGCCTTAACCTTTCCACAGCGGCAGGCATAGTAGTCTATGAAGGCTACAGAAGGCTGACCGGAAATTTTGATGACCGGAGCATTCCCTGTCTGTCCCGTTCAGTATCGTAAGGCGGGAATAAGGAAATCGTTAGGCCATGAGGACAGACAGGGAATGCTCCCCTACGAACCTTTCCTGCCTTTCTTGAACTCCTTGAGGCATTTTTCGCAGCAGAAATAATACAAGTGCCCGCCCCTGCCATAAACCAGGGCCTCTTTCTTTGGTACGTAAACACCGCACACAGGGTCCTTGACAAGCTCGTCGGTGATGGGAGGGGGAGGAGGTTTCGAATGCCCCGGGGTCTTGGGAAAAAGGCTTGACACCCATCGCTTGAGTGCCAGGTAGCCAAAGATTATTATTGCAAGGAAAATCAAGAACTTCAAAGCCGGGCCTCTTTGCTGGTGTCCCAGTCTGTCTTTTTCAATACAGGATACATTGAAGGAAGGCTTTCAAGCATCTGGCGCACTGTTTTGTTCCATGGTGCCACCAGCAGGTCAGGCGCAATTTCTGCCCAGGGCAGCAGCACAAAGGCCCTCTGCCTGATGGCTGGATGGGGCAGGGTGAGCCTGGACATGCGCCACTCATCAGCCATTATGACTCCTTCCATGCAGAGGATATCCAGGTCCATGGTCCTGTCAGGCCCTTTTGATCTGTCCCGTCCCATCTTTTTCTCTATATCCAGCAGGGTTTCAAGAAGGGTCACGGGGCTCAGGCATGTCATGATTTCCACTACTGCATTGATAAAACTGTTTTTGGACACCATTTCCACAGGCTCTGTGACATACGGACTGGAAAGGCGCACAACTTCTGTGCAGTCAGTATGAGAAATCAACTCTACGGCCTGAAGACAGTTGGCAATCCTGTCACCCAGGTTCGACCCCAGGGCTATAAACGTCCTCCTGTAGCCCTGAGCCGGAACCATTTCACAATACGCCCTTCAACCTTTCCACTACTTCTGCCATCCTTTCTTCAGGCACAGTCAGGGCCATCCTCACAAAGCCCTCTCCAGGCTCCCCGAATCCGTTGCCAGGCGTGCATACAATGCCTGCCTTTTCCAGTAGAAGGCTGCTGAAAGAACTCGAGGTATAGCCGTCAGGCACTGTAATCCACACGTAAAAGGTGGCTTTGGGCTTCATGGCATTTATCCCCAGAGACTTCAGCCCTTCAACGAGGATGTCGCGTCTCCTGGTATATATCTCTTGCATCTCTTTTACAAAGGACTGGTCGCTTTCAAGTGCGGCCACAGCAGCATCTTCCACAGCCTCGAACTGTCCTGAATCCACGTTTGATTTCACCTGCTTCAATGCGGCAACCAGGTCAGGATTTCCTGCTGCAAAGCCTATTCTCCATCCGGTCATGTTATAGGTCTTGGAAAGGGAGTGGAATTCAATGCCCACATCCATGGCACCTGGTGTTTCCAGAAAGCTTGGAGCCCTGTAGCCGTCAAAACACATCTCACTGTATGCGGCATCATGACATACTATGATGTTGTGGGTTTGTGCAAAATCTACCACCTGCCTGAAAAAATCGTCCCGTGCACATGCAGAGGTTGGATTGTTCGGATAGTTTAGCCAGATGATTCTGGCCTTGTCTGCAACGTCAGAGGGTATGGAGGCCAGATCAGGCAGAAAACCATTATCGGCAGTTAGGGGCAAAAAATAGGAAATTCCGCCGCAAAAGAGTGTTCCTATGTGATAAACAGGATAACCCGGAGATGGCACCAGTACAATGTCCTCCGGCTCCACGAAGGCAATGGGAAAGTGGGCAATGGCCTCCTTGGAACCTATGCATGCACAGACCTGGCTGTCGGCATCAACTTCAACACCGAATCTGTTCTTGAGAAAACCCGCGGCTGCCTTTCTGAAGGCCGGGCTTCCCTGGGAAGAGGGGTACCTGTGGTTCTTTGGATTCCTGATGGCCTTGGCCATGGCATCCACTACGAAATCAGGAGAAGGAAGATCAGGATCTCCAATACCAAGGTCAATCACATCCACTCCCCTGGCCTGGATTTCTGCCTTTTTCCTGTCCAGTTCCACAAAGAGATAAGGAGGAAGTTTCTTGATCCGCTGACTCTTTTCAAAATTCATTGTCTAAAACTGCCTTTCCATACCGTTTATTATTCTTATTTTACAGGGTTGACCAGTGTACCCAGGCCCTGAATTTCCACTGCAATCTCATCCCCTGGAACAATACGCCCAACACCAAAAGGAGTGCCTGTTGCAATTACGTCCCCGGGTTCAAGGGTCATGACATGCGAGATAAAGCTCACCAATTCAGGCACCTTGTGAATGAGATTTTGTGTATTGGAATCCTGACGTCTTTGGCCGTTTAAATAGGAACATATCCTGACGGAACTTGGATCCAGTTCCGTCTCGATAAAGGGCCCCAGGGGACAGAAGGTGTCAAAAGACTTGGATCTTGTAAACTGCACATCTCTTTTCTGGAGGTCTCTTGCGGTAACATCATTAACACATGTAAACCCAAGGATATAGTCATAGGCATCTGCCTCTTCCACCAGGTGGGCCCTTTTCCCTATTACAACCCCTAATTCTGCCTCGTATTCTACATGGCTGCTCATCTCCGGCAGGACGATAAATTCCTTATGGCCGATAACAGCAGAAGGAGGCTTCAGAAATATCAGGGGCTCCTCTGGCAGATTCATCCCCAGTTCCCTGGCATGGTCCAGATAATTAAGCCCCACTGCAACTATCTTTGTGGGCTCACACGGTGAAAGGAGCTTCACCTTTTCCAGGGGATATTGTTCACTGGAAGCCACCACAAGGCCCTCGTATGGAGAGCCCACTATCACTGATACAGCATCACCGTCCAGCTTTCCATATACTGCCTGGCTGGTTCCAGGCCTTTCAAAACGCACCAGCTTCATGAAAGACCCAGCACATCCTGCATGTTGTAAAGACCTGCAGATTTATCAGCTATCCAGACAGCAGCCCTGACAGCCCCCTTGGCAAAGGTGTCGCGGCTTGAAGCCTTGTGGGTTATCTCCACCCTTTCTCCAATACCGCCAAAAAGGACTGTATGCTCCCCGACAATGTCTCCGGCCCTGACAGTCTGTATGCCTATTTCCTGCCTGGATCTTTCACCAATGAGGCCGTTTCTTTCAAAAACCGCTACCTTGTCAAAATCCCTGCCAAGGGCTGCGGCAACCACCCTTCCAAGCTGCAGGGCCGTGCCGCTGGGTGCATCCTTTTTCATCCTGTGGTGAGCTTCCACTATCTCAACATCGTAATCATCGCCGAGAACCCTGGCAGCAGTATCGAGAAGCTTATAAAGAAGGTTAACGCCAACGCTCATATTTGGCGCAAGAACACAGGGAAATCTTTCAGAAAGCTGTTCAATGCGTGCATATTCTTCAGAAGAAAATCCCGTGGTGCCGATGACCATTGCCCTGCCCTTTTGTGCAGCAAGCTCGGCATGCTTCACAGTGGCCTCGTGAAAGGTGAAATCAATAACCACGTCTCCCGAATCAATCACCTTTTCCAGTGAATCGGATACAGTTACCCCAAGGTCTCCTGTCCCTGCTACCGCACCGGCATCCTTGCCAACAGCATCACTATCAGGCCGCTCAAAGGCACCGGCAAGCTCAATGCCCTGGGTGCTGTTTATGACATGGATTATGCGGCCGCCCATACGGCCACCTGCTCCAGCTACTATTGCCTTAACCATAATATCTCTTTCCGTCTATGATTTTCTTTAAAATACTTATCTCCAGGCCCGTGCTAGACGAGTTTCAGGCCCTTCAACACATCAAGAAGTCTTTCCCTGTTGGAGTCACTCATGGCTGCCAAGGGAAGCCTCACTTCTGGAGAGTCAATCCTGCCCATCTCGGCCAGGGCTGTCTTGGCAGGAACCGGATTGGTCTCAAAAAACATGGCCTCGAAAAGGGGGAAAAGCTTTATGTGGAGTCTTCTTGCCTTGTCAATATCTCCCTTGTTAAAGGCATTCATCATGTTTGCCATTTCCTTGGGCATCACATTGGAGGCCACGGAAATAACGCCCCTTCCGCCCACGGCCATGGTTGGAAATGCGGTGAAATCATCCCCTGAAAGCAGGATAAAATTTCTTGGACACATCCTTACTACATCAGTAACCTGTTTCAGGTTTCCTGTGGCCTCCTTGATTCCCACCACGTAACGGTTCTTGGCACAACGGGCCACTGTCTGAGGAAGCATATTCACCCCGGTACGGCCTGGAACGTTATAAAGTATCATGGGAAACTTGCATTCCTTGGCGACTGCCATGAAATGCTCATACAATCCTTCCTGGCTGGGCTTGTTGTAGTATGGAGTTATCACCAGTGCCGCATCTGCTCCTGCCTTCTTGGCATGGTGGGTGAGCATTATTGTTTCAGAAGTGGAATTGGAGCCGGTGCCAGCTATTACAGGAACCCTTCCATTGACTGTCTCAACTGTGAGCTCAACCACCCTCATATGCTCCTCGTGGCTCATTGTGGCCGATTCCCCTGTAGTCCCGCAGGGTACTATGCAATGGGTGCCTGACTTTATCTGCCACTCGATCAGGGCCTTGAGGCCGTCCTCATCAACCTTGCCATCCTTAAAAGGGGTAACTATTGCTACAATTGCTCCCCCTATCTCCTTCTTGGAAGATTTCTTGCTGTTCTTCCCGGTTTTGCCACCCCTTGTTCGGCATGCCATTTTATAAAACCTCCCTCAATAGTTTATTTTAACCCGTTTTTCTGGATTATTTATTAACAGATGCCTGGAGACACTGCCTAAATAAAGGAGTCAAGATCCAGGTCGTGACGCATTACTGCGCCAGGCAGAGGATAATTCACTCTTTGAATGAAATCAAACCTAAATCATGCAATTTGTTCATTAAACCAGGATGATGCATAGGGCAGGTTCAGCCATAATACAGGCCTGCATGAATTGACCAAAGGACCAGGCACTGACTATTTATACGCCTTGTGACAGATCTTGATCAGCCGGTCTATTTCTCCTGTCAGCTGGGCCGCCTGTTTAAAATCCCCCTTTTCAAGAAATCCCAAAAGCATCAGAATCTTTTCCTGGCATGCCGCCCACTGGTCTTTCCATTCAGGCCTTGCCATTTTTCCATACTGGGCAAGGAGAGAAGAGACCGATTCCATGTCCGCAGGCAGAGACTCTTCTTTAACAGAGCGTTTAATCTCTTTCCAGTAACCGGCTAGGGCCTTCTTCACTTTCTTGGCCTCATAGGGACGTTTTTCTGAATCGCCGATTTTCTCTCTTTTGTCTTTTGTTCTGACAGCCTTGTTTCGGGTTCCCTTGAAAGAGAACTCAAGGCTTACGCTGCCGTCCTTCTCCCTGAATTTCCAGTTAAAGGTAAGGGTATCAGGAAGTCTCACGTCTCCTGCCTCAAGCCGGACAAGGCCGTCTGCCATGGAACCTGAAAGCCTGGCAAGATACTGGGCGGCCTCATCTCGGGAAAGTCGTATCTGCCCGCGGGCCTTTTTCAATCAGATGCTCCTAATCCTGTCAGAAACACCCCTGGTAAGCTCCAGGGCCTTCACTGCAAGATCCCGTTTCAACAGACCTGTTCCGCAACTGGGGGTGATAAGACAGGCCTTT
>QOAL01000157.1 GCA_003978135.1 Thermodesulfatator sp. | reverse complement strand
GGTGCGGCCAATCCCGGATTACTGGCGTTTTCACAAAGGGAAGTCTGTCCTGAATGTGGTGCCCTGGAGACAGTGCCCTGTGGCGGGGAGGAAATCCTGCTGATGCAGGTTGAAATGGAGTAGAGACGTGTGTGAGCAATGTGGTTGCCAGACAGGTATGCAGTCAGACAGAAAGATCGTGGAAATCAACAGGAGCCTCCTTGATGCCAATCAGAAGCTGGCTGAAGAAAATCGCCGTCATATTGAAACCCTGGGAGCCGTGGCTGTCAATATGATAAGCGGTCCGGGTGCTGGCAAAACTACGCTCCTGGAAGCAACCGCGGATAATCTGCATGGTTCCTTGAAAATAGGGGTTATAGAAGGTGATATAGAAACGGAAAGAGATGCAGACAGAATACGGGCAAGGGGTATCCCTGCAATACAAATAACCACCGGGGGCGCGTGTCATCTTGATGCAGGCCTTGTCCACAAGGGCATACACGGCATGGAACATCAGGTCGGGCCAGATGGCCTGGACCTGTTATTTATAGAAAACGTGGGAAACCTGGTCTGCCCTGCAACCTTCTATCTCGGGGAGCACAAAAGGGTGGTTATGGTCTCGGTTCCTGAAGGTTCTGACAAGCCGGCCAAATATCCAAGGGCTTTTATTGGATCTGATCTCTTTATTATTTCAAAGACAGATCTCCTTCCCCATTTTGATTTTTCAATAGAAGAGGCTGTTTCAGAGGCAAGAAGGCTGAACCCCGAAATCAAAATTATTCCTCTATCTGCAACCACGGGAGAAGGCGTTGATCAGTGGATCCATTTTCTGAAGGATCTGGCCGAGACAAGAGATGAGGGCAAAACATAATCTGCGCTTACCTGTTATGCCAACTTTTTTCCAAAAAAACATGAACAATAAAGGGAAAGAGTTTTTCCCTATCATTTCCTTGGCTTTGGTTTAGGCTGTTTTAGGCTTGACTTTTTCTGATATTAGAGTGAAAATAGGAAAAATATTTCCTTTGTCGTATCCCTATTTCAACCTTACAGGCATATTACATGGATTTGATTATCGGCCGTAGCCAGCCCATCCAGAGGTTAAAAAATTTAATAAAGCAAGTAGCAGATACCGGCCTGAACGTACTTGTTTGTGGCGAGAGTGGAGTGGGCAAAGAACTGGTTGCCAGAAGTCTGCATGGCCAATCAAACCGATCCACCAAGCCTTTTGTAAAGGTTAATTGTGCCGCACTGCCTGGTGAGTTACTGGAAAGTGAACTCTTTGGCTATGAAAAAGGGGCCTTTACCGGCGCTTCAGAGGCAAAGCCCGGAAAATTTGAAATTGCCGATAAGGGGGCTATCTTCCTTGATGAAATAGGGGATATGTCCTTGAGTCTCCAGGCAAAGCTCCTCCAGGTACTGCAAGACTCAGAATTTTGCCGAGTGGGCGGCATCAGGGATGTAAAGGTGGATGTGTGGGTGATATGTGCAACCCACCATGATCTAGAAGTTGATATCCAAAAGGGCCATTTCAGGGAAGACCTCTTTTACAGGATCAACATTATCAAAATAAAAGTGCCTCCACTTAGAGAACGAAAGGAGGATATCCCCCTCCTGGTAAATCATTTCCTGGAAAAGTACATGACTTCCCTGAATCGAAACCCAGCGGATCTTCGGCTTTCACAGGAGCTGTTTGACTGTTTCTCCAAATATCACTGGCCGGGCAATGTACGAGAGCTGGAAAATTATATCCAGAAACTCATGGTCTTGGGGGATGAACAACCGGTAATAGAGGAACTGGAATCCAAAAATTTAAGGGGCGTGGACGCAGTCGCCCCTGACAAAGATTGGGACCACGAGGAGTATCTTCTCGATTCCATTATATCAGATGTCACCAAGGGCCTGAGTGATAATTTTCCTTCCCTAAAGGATATAAAGAAAAAGGCACAGGCCCGGGCTGAAAAAGTAGTAATAGAAGAGGCCCTCAGGAGGACTGCTGGCAATAAAAGAGATGCGGCCAAATTACTCCAAATCAGCTACAAGGCCATACTTTATAAGATAAGAGATTATGGGATCAATGTTGAGCCGGGAGAATTTTTAACTAACAGTATCCAGGTAACCATACCAAGAAGTTGATCCCTATTCGGGACCACTGCCTGTCACTTTCGTGAGACTGGAACAAGGTCCTATCTCTTATTCATTACGGGCACGCATTTGAACAGTGACGAGACATCTCCTGCAGGATTTCACCCAGGTGGAAGCCGGTTTTTACCGCACTCAAGTTTGTACGATTGCTGAGCAATGCATCCGAAAAGAGCAAGTAGCCTGCAAGCGGCTTTTGGCAAATCTTGAAAGAAATTTCTCGTCCTCAGGCTATAAGGACAAACAGGGAATGTTCCCTTTTTTTCTCAATCACAGGAAAATATTTTCCCCTGAAAGGGAAAAATCTTTACCCTATTTCGCAAGCATTCGATTTTAATCCCATAAACAAAGGTTATCCTCCAATATTTCAAGAATATTTTTGGAGCTTTTTTTGCATTTATTTAAAGAAAAAGCCAGAAAGGACAACTCTCTACATGCCTGCACAAGAAGAGAAATCGGCACACTCTGTTGCCAGGGAGCGACGAAAATATCCAAGGCTGCCTGTACAGATACCGGTCTATTTCAAGGCCAATTCCAATAAAGAACAACAGGCTGCTTTAACCATGGATATTTCCCCCTATGGTCTCAAGATACTTACACCAGAGACAGACATTTCCTCGGGCAGCAAGATCCAGTTTATTGCCCCTACAAGAGATGCAGGACCTGCCCCGGCGCGAGTAGAAGGACGGGTGATCTGGACGGAGAAAGACCAGGATAAGATCCGGACAGGCATTGCCTTTGAGAACAGGATAGAAGATGTGCTCAGCTACCTTCTATTCATGCTATCATCCAGAGATAGCTTGCTGAATGCCCCTTTTTTCCAGTCACTGCTGGATGGCCTGCCTGATTCCTCCATCTTAGTTGATGCGGATCTAAGGATATTGGCTATTAGTTCAAATCAATATTTTTTACCATGCGATCCCAAGCTGCTGCGGGGGGAAAAAATAGGTAGTGCTCCCACCATCCTGAAACAGCTTGCCGGAGAGGATTTTGACCTTAACAAGGCCATATCCAAATGTTTCTTCAATAATAAACCACTGCATTTCAGTGCCCTGTCTTTGGAACGATCCGGGCAGGGACCTGAGGAAAACAGGTATTTCAACGTAAACTTCATGCCTCTGACACTTGGGCCAGGGCAGCAGATGGTCCTGGTGCAGATTAAGGACGTTACGGCCCTGTGCCAGCTCAAGGAAAAAATTAAAGAAAAAAATAACGCCCTCTGGAGTCAATACAAATTTCTGATCATGGGGCAGATAGTGGATGAATTACTGGAAGATCTTATCAGTCCTCTGTCTGCTGTGGTAGGAAGGCTTGATCTTCTAACCATGAAAATGAACAGCGTTAAAGGCTCAGAAAGCCCAGGCTCAGCTGATGATTGGCTCAGGGAGTTGAATATAATAAGCGGCCTGGTAGATCAGATTACTGAATTTTGTACTGTCGCAGCCAAGCGGAGGGAAAGAGAAAAGCTTGGTTCCATGGAGAAAACCATTTCCTTCAACAAGCTGGTGGATGAAACCCTCGTGGTATTGAAGCCCAAATCTTCCTTCCGTAAAGTCAATGTGCGTCTGA
The DNA here is from genome assembly GCA_003978135.1 of Thermodesulfatator sp. Lineage (GTDB taxonomy): Bacteria > Desulfobacterota > Dissulfuribacteria > Dissulfuribacterales > QOAL01 > QOAL01. The sequence continues at coordinate 4,607 of QOAL01000157.1, read as the reverse complement.
ATTTTAAAAAAGACCTTCCAGAATTCAAGGGGGACTACTTTGACTGGCTCAATGCGCTCATAGCCCTGTTCCAGATTATCCTAAAAGAGATGAAATCCCTGTCCAGGAAGGAGATGGTGGTTACCACTGACGTGCAGGATGAGTATGTCCTCCTGTCTGTATCCCATAATGCAAGGGCTCTCAAGATTCCACTGGAAAAGGAAATAGGGCTGGGAATACTTGAAATCTTAAGAGAGAAATATGGAGTTTCCATCAAGACATCAGGCAGCAATGGATGTCAGACAATTACCTTCCGTGTGAAAAAAGAGCAGGAGGAATCCTTTGTTGATTAGCCCTGCAGATGCCTCTTTACAGAGGCCTTGAGTTCGTCAAGATTAAAGGACTTGACAATGTAGTCGTCAGATGCCCAGGATGCCAGATCCTGTTTATATTCAGGATAAGCCGAACTCAGAATAACCGGTACATTGGGTTTCATCTGTTTCATCTGTCTTAGGACCTCTATCCCGTCCATTCCCGGCATATTTATGTCCAGAATTACCAGATCCGGCTGTTCTGACTCAAAAAGTTTAAGGGCGTCCTCGCCATTCATGGCCGAGATTACCTGGTAGCCTTCATCTTCCAGTTCTTCCCTGTAAAGGAGATGAATACTTTCTTCATCATCTACTACCAAGATCTTTTTTTTGTCACTATCCATCTATTCCCCCTCTTGTTTTGGATTTGAGTCCCTGAGAATACGAGCGGATTCTTCCGGCGGTGTAGTGTTTATGTAAAAACCCGTGCCCCATTCAAATCCGGCCACGGTATTTACCTTGGGCATTATCTCAATGTGCCAGTGAAAGTGTTCCAGCCCAAAGTCTGTAAGAGGTGCTGTGTGAAGCATGAAATTATAAGGAACATTTGGCAAAATGGCATTGAGCTTTTTCATGGTCAGTGAAAAATGTCGGGTAAGGCTTGAGGCCTGGTGATCATCGATGGAAACAAATCTGGATTGATGGCGTTTAGGCATAACCCACATCTCAAATGGAGACCTGGGAGCAAATGGACAAATGGTGATGAATTCTTCATTTTCACAGACTACCCTTAGATTTTGCTGCCTTTCCTGTCTTATTATATCACAAAATACACAGCGTTCCTTGTAATCAAAATATTTCTTGCACCCGTCCAGTTCTTCCTGTATCAGCTGGGGTACGATGGGAAGCGCTATGAGCTGGGAGTGGGAATGTTCCAGGGAAGCCCCTGCCGCCTTGCCGAAATTTTTAAAAACGATGATATATTTGAACCTCTTGTCCCTGGCAAGATCTATTATTCTGTCTTTATATGCCATAAAGACCAATTGAAGCTGTTCCAGGGGCATGGTGGAGATGGTTTCATGATGCTTTGGGGTTTCGACTATGACTTCGTGGGCACCAATGCCATTCATCTTGTCATAAATGCCTTCCCCTCTTTTATCCAGCTCGCCTTCAATAATCAGGGCAGGATACTTGTTGGGCACCACTCGGAGTTTCCAGCCAGGCCCATTGGGGTCATGATATGGCCTGCCGTAGGCAAGAACTTCAGGCGGTGTAGTTTTTTCATTACCGGGACATAGGGGACAGAACCCTCCCTTGGCCTTGTCCTTTTCAATGATAAAGTCGTATGGTCTCTTGCCCCGTTCCTGGGCTATGATGACCCACCGGCCTATTATCGGGTCCCGTCTGAGTTCTGGCATGAGAAAGCAGCCTTAAGGGCAGTATTAAAGGCCCTTGGCCTTTTCTTCTTTTTCCTGCTTTGATTTACATTCTATGCAAAGCGTGGTGACCGGGCGTGCTTCAAGCCTTTTGAAACCTATGTCTTCGCCACAGTCTTCACATATCCCATAGGTTCCGTCATCGATACGCTCAATGGCCTTGCGGATTTTTTTAATAAGTTTTCTTTCCCTGTCCCTTATCCTGAGTTCAAAGCTCCTTTCCGATTCAAGGGATGCCCTGTCCGTGGGATCTGGTACCTGGCCGTCACTTGAGGTCATTTCTTCCAGGGTCTTGTCTGCTTCACCGAGAAGCTCAGAAAGTTTTTTATTCAGTAATGCTCGAAAGTATTCCAGCTGGGCTTCATCCATTGTCAACCTCCTGTAAAATTGGTCAGATCCACGTTAGTTAACCGCGTCTCTTCCAGGTGCCGCTTTTCCCGCCGCTTTTTTCCATTAACATTATATCAGTAATTCTGATACCCTTTTCCACGCCCTTGCACATGTCATAAATGGTAAGTGCAGCAACTGAAACTGCAGTCATGGCCTCCATTTCAACACCGGTTTTCGCAGATATGGATGCCGTTGCCACGATTTCTACGCCAGGCAGTTCTTCAGAAAGCAGGAATTCAATGGCCACGTGCTCCAATGGAAGTGGGTGACAAAGCGGTATGAGACTGCCCACCTTTTTTGCAGCCATTATACCTGCGATTCTGGCGGTTGCCAGTACGTCGCCTTTGGGTATCCTTTTGTCAGTGAGCATTTTGAAGGTGTTTTTGTTGAGGAGGACTTTTCCCGAAGCCACGGCCCTCCTGGTGGTTATTTTCTTGGCTGAAACATCCACCATGGTTGCGTGTCCTAGATTGTCCAAATGACTAAATTCTGAAGTCATCTCAGCTGAATTCCACCTTCTTGAAAATCTTTTTAAAAAATCCGCCTTCTTTTTTCTCTTTTTCAATCTCCATAAATTCTTTGAGTAGTTCCTTCTGCCTTTCGGTGAGCTTGGTGGGCGTAACAATCTTGATCTTTATTAACTGGTCCCCTGGTGAAAAGCCTCGAAGATCCGGAAAGCCTTTGCCCTTGAGCCTGAAGACTTTACCAGACTGTGTTCCTGCCGGAATTTTCAGCTGTTCACTCCCGTTAAGGGTCGGGATCTCTATTGTATCTCCAAGACATACCTGTGCAATGGAAACGGGTACCTCACAAAAGACATCATTTCCCTGGCGCTTGAAAAATTCATGGGGCTCAACGTGTATGACTATATAAAGATCACCCCTTGGACCTCCCAATCGTCCTGCTTCACCCTCGTTCCTGAGTCTGAGCCTGGAACCCGTATCGACTCCGGCTGGTATGCGCACCTTTATGGTCTGGCGTTCAGGTATTCTCCCCCTTCCTGCACAAGTGCCACACGGATTAGTTATAATCGTACCCCTGCCCATGCACTCGGGACATGAAGAGGATACCTGGAAAAAGCCCTCTGATCTTACTACATGGCCAGATCCCCTGCATGTGGGGCAGGTAATCACCTGGCTGTCCCTGTCAGCACCGCTGCCGCCGCACTCCCGGCATGTCTCCAGACGTTCTATTTCTATCTCTTTTTCCGTGCCTGTTGCCGCCTCGAGAAATTCAATGGTTATATCAAATCTGAGATCTGATCCTCTTTCAGGTCCCGGGCCTGTGCGAGATCTTCCCTGTCCAGTGGAAAAACCGAAGAAATCTTCGAAGAGATCGCTGAAAGTACTAAAAATATCGTCGGCGGCACTGAATCCCTGAAAGCCTGCTCCTGAAAGCCCCTGATGACCGTGGACGTCGTATAGGCGTCTCTTGTCAGGATCCCTCAAAACTTCGTAGGCTTCGGCAGCTTCCTTGAAGGCCTCTTCAGCCTCCTTATTGCCAGGATTTCTATCAGGGTGGTATTTAAGAGCAAGCTTTCTGTAGGCCTTTTTTATTTCCTCCACGGTGGCCTGTCTGCTTACACCTAAAACTTCGTAATAATCCCGTTTCATGGTTAGTTAACTGTTCCTGTCTGCCTCAAGCTTCAGTGCTTCCATTATCCTCTGTTCTTCAGCTTCCTTGGCAAGCTGCTCAAGATTTTCAAAGGTTACCTTGCCCGCAGCTATCTCCCTGAGTGCCTGAACAATTTCCTTGTTTTTGCTTTTGACCAGGGGCGGAGCCCCTTTTCTCAATTGTTTAACACGTTCTATTGTCAAATGTACCAACATAAATCGGTTAGGCACCTTTTCCAAACAGTCTTCAACCGTTACTCTTGCCATGGTTCCTCCTGGGAAAATTTTTCATTTCACAAATCATTAATTATATAATGTTTATGCGCCCCTGTGCAATCCTATTATTTGAAAGTCGCCTCTTACGGTTTGATAACAACATCCTAAACTAAGGAGCAGTCCAGATTTAAGAATTTTTCAAAACGAGAAGTGGTAATACTCAAACGCAAAGGATGTTTTTTATATTTATCGGCAGGATAAAAAAGGCCCTGACACTGTAAATGTCAGGGCCCTGACAAAATGCCTTTTGGGCAATTGATTACGAATTTCCCCTGCTGGCCGCATTACGAATCCAATCGGCCAAACCTTTCAGGGATTTGATGCATATCATTATTGCAATAAAGAGTCAAGTGAAGGATGGATTTCTTGACTTCTCCGTGCCCTTGGGAAAACGGCTATCATTCCTTTGTGCGGGCTGTTTTGGTGCCAAGCGCATACGATAACGCTTTCTTTGCTTGGAAGAGCCCACTGTATGTTTGTTCGCAATTGAAATGTTTTCGTGTTCAAATAACTTCGGAATTGAAACAGGAGGTTGGGGACAGGGCCTTACGTTTTCAATATGAATTGATTTAACGGTAATTTTCTCTCATCCTTTCACTTTA
>QOAL01000092.1 GCA_003978135.1 Thermodesulfatator sp. | reverse complement strand
CCTGAGCGCGCTCCAACATATCAGCAGCGCGTTTTTCAAGGGCAGGCCCCTTCCTGGCACTGATGATAGCCACCTTTATTCCACAGTCAGAAAGAAGTTTGATCCCGAGGCCATCATGCACATGGAAATAAAGAATCTGCTGGCCGTCTGAAGTATAGACTATACGGCCATCTGTGAGCACTCCGTCCACATCCAGGACAAGAAGCCTTATCCGGGAGGCCTTGGACATAACTATGTCCCTGTGGACATGCCCCACTTAAATCACCTTAAAAATGGCCGTCAGCTGGGAAAGAAGTCCATGGATCTCGTCCAGGGGCAGGCTGTTGGCCCCGTCACACCTTGCCTTCTCAGGATCAGGATAAACTTCCATGAAGATGCCGTCTGCACCTGCAGCCATGGCAGCCCTGGCAAGATGAGGCACAAATTCCCGCTGACCGGAGGAACAGCCATTGCCTCCACCTGGAAGCTGAACACTGTGGGTGGCATCAAATATGACAGGATAGCCAAACCCGGCCATGATGGGGATGGCCCTCATATCCACCACCAGGTTATTGTACCCAAATGATACGCCTCGTTCAGTGAGAAGCAGGTTTTGATTACCTGTGGACTCCACTTTTTTGATGGCGTGCACCATGTCCCATGGGGCCATGAACTGGCCTTTTTTGATGTTGACAGCCTTTCCCGTCTCACCGGCAGCAACCAGCAAATCCGTCTGCCTGCAGAGGAAGGCAGGGATCTGGATACAATCCAGGATCTGTGCAGCCTTTTCCGCATGGAAGGGCTCATGTATATCCGAGATAACAGGACAGCCTACAACTTCCTTGACCTGGGCCAGGATTTCCAGCCCCCTGGAAATACCAGGGCCTCTGTAGGAGGTAACGGATGTGCGATTTGCCTTGTCATAGGAGGCCTTAAACATATATGCGAAACCGTGCTTCCTGGCAGCGGCGGCCATGAACCTGCCAATTTCCAGAGAAATTTCCAGGTCTTCCAGAACACAAGGACCTGCTATGAGAAGAGGAGGCGAGCCTGGCCCCAGCTCAAGGCTGCCTATGCGGACTTTTTTCGCATCCGGATTTGCCCGGGCCATCAGGACTGGCCTTCATAACGTCTCTTAAGAGCTGCACTTATGAATGAAACAAATAGCGGATGAGGCGCCAAGGGCTTGGACTTGAACTCTGGATGGAACTGACAGCCAAGGAACCAGGGATGCTCCTTTAACTCCACTATTTCCACCAGTTCCCCGTTGGGACTTACACCCGAAAGCACAAGACCGGCCTTCTGAAGAACCTCCCTGTATGAATTATTAAATTCGTAACGATGTCTGTGACGCTCTGATATCTCTTCCACACCGTAAGCGTCCATGGCCCTGGTGCCCTGGACCAGCTTGCACGGGTAAGCACCAAGCCGCATGGTACCGCCCATTTGGCTCTTTTCATCGCGCTTCTGCACTGTATCAGTGCGATAATCATACCACTCCTTCATAAGATAGATGACAGGATCCGGGGTATTGGGCGTAAATTCGGTACTGTCTGCCATGGAAAGGCCTGCCTTGTTCCTGGCATATTCTATTACCGCCAGTTGCATTCCCAGACATATACCAAAAAAGGGCATGTCATTTTCACGGGCGTATTTTATTGCCTCAAGCTTTCCGGGAATTCCCCTGCTGCCGAAACCTCCAGGGACGATGACTCCATCCACCTGTTCTAGCCGGGCCTGGAGTTCCTCGCCCCTGACCTCATCAGAATTTATGAAATCAATCTCCACGGCTGCATTATTGGCAACTCCGCCGTGAAACAGGGCCTCGTTCAAGCTCTTGTAGGACTCCCGAAGATTCACATACTTGCCCACCATGGCTATCTTAACTGCATACTGGGGCTGCTCTATCCTGGCCATGAGATCTTCCCATGCCTTGAGCACCGGTGCCCTGGTCCACATATTCAGGCACTCGACTATACGTTCATCCAGGCCTTCCCTGTGGAATCTGAGGGGCACTTCGTAGATGCACTTGACGTCCTTGGCAGTGATGACCCTGTCTTCCTTGACATCACAGAAAAGGGCTATCTTTGATTTTATCTCTGATGAAAGATCCATCTCTGTCCTGCAGAGAAGGATTTCAGGATGGATACCTATGGAGCGAAGTTCCTTGACACTGTGTTGGGTAGGCTTTGTTTTGAGTTCGCCAGCCGCCTTTATGTAGGGCACATAGGTCACATGGATGTAAAGGGTATTTTCTTTTCCAAGGTCTCCCCTGAGCTGCCTGATGGCTTCAATAAAGGGCAGGCCCTCTATGTCTCCTATGGTGCCGCCTATTTCCACGATGGCTATGTCTGCCTCACCATTCAGCTGCACTATGGCCTGCTTGATTTCATCGGTAACATGGGGAATGACCTGAACGGTTCCGCCGAGATAATCGCCGGCCCTTTCCTTGGAAATGACGCTGAAATAAATTCGGCCAGAGGTATAGTTGTGCCTCTGGCCGAATTTTACACTGGTATATCTTTCATAGTGGCCAAGGTCCAGGTCGGTCTCTGCGCCATCATCAGTGACAAACACCTCGCCATGCTGGAACGGGTTCATGGTTCCCGGGTCCACATTTATGTACGGGTCAAGCTTCTGGAGGGTTACCGAAAGCCCCCTTGCCTCTAAAAGCGCACCAATGGATGCTGCTGCCAGACCCTTGCCTAATGAAGATAGAACGCCTCCTGTCACGAAGATGAATTTTGTGTTCATGGCTGCCCTTTAAAGGATTGAGATTTTGATTTAACCACAGAACCTCTCGATTCCAATAATCGCAACTGCTCAACAAGTCCGTGCAAATTTCCTGGGTCTGCTTAGGGTGCGCAGGTACAGGTCAGAGGGCGAGCAGGCAACTGCTGTACTTTAAAGCGCCTGACAACGCCGTAGATGCGGTACCTTGTGAACAGATACTGCTAATCATAGAAAAACATGGGCTCTACCAGGGTTATTCCTCCCTGAACCAGGGTTTCAAGGGCCTTGTCCAGCATATCGGAAGGGACCTTGAAGATGAGCACAGCCCGCTTGGAATCACCCACAAAGGCATATGTGTAGTCCACGTTTATATCATTTTCAGTCAAGATCCTCACCACGTTGTAAAAACCACCGGGTTCGTCTGCCACCTCCACGGCAAATACATCCTGTTCCTTCAAGGTAAAGCCTGAAGAGGAAAGGACACTTCTGGCCTTTTCAGGATTATTTACCACCAGGCGCAGGATGCCGAATTCTGCAGACTCAGCCAGGGCCAGGGCCCTGATGTTTATGGATGCATCCCTAAGGGCCTCTGTCACCTCAAGAAGCCTGCCTTTCCTGTTTTCCAGAAAGATGGACAGCTGCTTGATTCCGTATTTTTTTATCATGATTTCAACCCCTCAGCCTCTCTTTTGTCTATGATTCTCTTGGCCTTGCCCATGCTTCTTTCAAGGGTCTTGGGTTCTACCAGCTTGACCCTGACATTGATATAAAGCTCGTTCAGCATTTCCTGCTGGAGTTTTGTCTTGAGGGTTTCCAGGGCCCCTATGCCATCAGCAAAGGTCCTGTCATCAACTTCCACCCATACCTCAAGCTTGTCAAGGACACCTTTCTTGTCAAGAACAATGACATAGTTTGGTGTAATTCCCTCCAGCTTGGTAAGCACGTGCTCCACCTGGGAAGGAAAAACATTGACTCCATTGACAATCAGCATGTCATCGGCCCTGCCCTTCACAGACTCCATTATGGTGATTGTACGTCCGCACTTGCACGGCTCCCGATGTAGAACGGTTATGTCCTTGGTCCTGTAACGGATTATGGGAAGCGCCTGCTTGGTAACCGTGGTAAAAACAAGCTCACCCTCCTGTCCGTCCGGAAGCACCTCTCCTGTCTCTGTGTCTATTACCTCCGGAATAAAGTGATCCTCAAAGACATGCAGATTTCCGTAGGGACAGCCGGATGCAACGCCAGGCCCTATTATTTCAGAAAGGCCATATGCCTCGATGTACACAAGCCCCCAGGCGTCCCTCAGGGCATTCCTGAGGCCTTCACTGGCCGGTTCAGCACCGAAAAAACCCGCCCTTATCTTAAAATCCTTCTTTAGATCATAGCCCTCGTCCTTAGCTACTTCTGCCAGATGAAGTGCAAAAGACGGGGTGGAACAGAGCACGGTTGCACCGAAATCCTTCATAAGCAGGAGCTGTCTCTTTGTAAACCCCCCGCTGGAAGGAACCACTGCCGCGCCAACTTCTTCTGCGCCGTAATGAAAACCCAGTCCCCCTGTAAAGAGTCCATAGCCATAGGCATTATGTACCACATCCCCTGGGCCCACGTTCATCATGGACATGGTTCTGGCCATGACCTCCTTCCACACACCCATGTCATGGGCAGTGTATCCGACAACTGTCGGCTTGCCAGTGGTGCCCGAGGAAGAATGGATCCGTACCACCTGATCCATGGGGGTTGTAAAAAGGCCAAAGGGATAATGATCCCTAAGGTCCTGCTTGGTAGTAAAGGGAAGATTCTTAAGGTCCTCAACGGATTTGACGTGGGCAGGCTTCAGCCCAAGCTCATCAAACCTTTTCTTGTAAAACGGCACCAGGTGAGCACCAGGTGATATACACGTTCAACCGTATCCCTCAAACGCTTTGCCTGTAACTGTTCAAGCTCCTCTCGCGGAGCACTTTCAATAGGATTCCACATGGTTTCCCGCTCCTCTCTCTAAATCAGTATGAAACTTTCATGCTGCCCGTAGGTTCATGGCAGCACCCCAGCCCATGAAAACACAGCACCATATTTTGTATTTTCAAGGCAAATTTTAAGATAGACCTTTAACACAAGTAAAAATTTGTTCAAGACCGTGGTTTGCCAAATGCTTACATCCACTTGAACGGCCAAGTCAACAGCCTATTTTTCAATGCCTGTTCTGGCCTTGACACCGGCACCAAGGTAATGTTTGACAACCCTGCATTCGCTGACAAGGTCCGCCACCTGGAGAATTTGCCCAGGGGCACCCCTGCCTGTAAGAACCAGCTCGGTCCCTTTGGGTTTTGACCTGATAAGCTCCAGCATGTCTTCTACGGGAATAAGGCCAAGTTTCATGGCAACATTGGCCTCGTCCAGCACTACCAGGTCAAATCTGCCTGATGACATTTCCTTTCTGATCTCCTGCAGTCCATGACGGGCACGTTCAAAATCTGACCTTTGGGGCCTACCCCTGACAAACCGGCCTGAACCAAACTGGAGGATTCTTATCCTGTCCCCGAAAATAGCCAGGGCTTTTATCTCGCTGAATTCGCCCTTTTTTAGAAACTGGGCAAACAATACCCTGAAACCTGCACCTATGGCCCTGACAGACAAGCCTATGGCTGCCGTGGTCTTGCCCTTGCCGTCCCCGGTATATACTTGCACATAACCCTTTTTCATTTACGCCGAACCGTGAAACTTGCCTATTTTTCCTGGGAAGCCTGGGCCGGTTCCGAGCCCATTTTACTGATAATGGAAAAAGGCGCCTTGATCACGTTAAATAGAAGCTTTTTAAACACATCAGTTACTGCCTTAGCTGGCATGGTCTTAACCTCAGGATCATCCCATGAACCAGACACCTTGACAGGGACTGAGATCAGAGACTTGTTCTTCCCACCGATAATTGCCCCTATTATGGGCACTGATGTAATAATCTTGTCAACGGTTTTAAGGGGAGCTACAAAGACTATAAGATTCAGTTGCTGGTCCCGCAGGTCCACGTCCCCTGTACCATACAGATTCAGGCCCCGACCGTTTATCACAGCCTGTTCCAGGTGTATTACCCCTTTATTTATCTTGGATTTTACTAAAATTGACTCATAGGGCAGACCTCCCTCCACCAGCCCTGCACCCGGCTGACTGGAAAAAAGGTCCACTATATTCACCACACTGAGAATCCTGGAAAAAATGCCAAACTTCTTGATATTGCCCCGTTTGGCTTCAAGCACCAGTGTACCCTTTGACTGGGGCACACCGTCCGGACTTGTCAGCTTCAGCTCGGCTGAAAACGGCCCCTTGAGAACCTTCTGCTCAAAGTGCATACACTCCAGAAAGTCTTCAAAGGATATCATTTCATCCTTTGGTGTCTTAAGAATAAGTTTACGATGTTGGCCACCCTGGTCGTCGAATGCCACTGAGGCCCGCACATTGAGGCCGCAAAAACTCTTGCCAAAGATGCTTATATCCCTGAACTGCCCCAGGGCAAAAGTAACAAATCCGTCAACGGTTTTTACAGCCACTATTGTCGGCTTCTTATTTTCCCGGTCAATTTCAAGGCGGGAGCTGAGATCCAGATCTACTTCCTTGAAAGCAAATGATATCTGTCCGCTCACATCTATATCCCAGGCAAGCCCGTCCCTGCTTTCAGGAGAAGGCGCCTTTACTGCCTTGGTGCTGCTTTCCCCGTGTATCAGGTACTTGAGACTGGCATCTGACAGCCTGGTGCCGTTGAGATCACCGTAAACAACAATCCTGTTGCCAAGAAGGGTAAGATCGCCCCGGGCAGATATAACGTCATCAAAAAGCTGGAGGTCGGTATCAAAATCCACGATATTCTTCTCTACCTTGAGCTTCAGCGCCTTCATTAGAAGTGGACGATTTATGCCCCACGACCATATTAAACCTTCGGCACGGAGATCGGCCTTTACCTCCTTGAAACCCCGGCCCTTGCCAGCAGTGTAATCCAGGAAGAAATTTCCAGATAGCCGCCCCTTTAACAGGCTGTTGTTCATGAGACACCTGTCCAGGGTCTGCCCGGATAACCGGCCCTGCCAGGCAAGCAGGAATCTCTTTTTAGCGCCTTGATGAATCGCCAGTCGCAGGCTTGCCTTTTCTTTCGGAGCCTGGATCCTTATCTTGTTTACGTCTATCTGCTTGGGCCGAATATCCATGTCAACCCATGTACTTATTCTGTTTCTCTTCCAGAAAAGCCCTCCTCTGACCTTGTAATGATCTTTTGCACCAAGCTCTATTGTCAATTTATCAAGTAATACAGGAATCCTGGGAAAATACTTCTCAGGCAGCCAGTTGTGGCGCCGTACCCATGCGGCAATCTTCTGATTTACCAATCCGCTAAGGCCCAGTCTGCCTTTCCATTTCTGAAAGATTTTATGTTTTAGGTCAATTGAGGCAATGATTTCCCGTCCGGCCAGCCCAAGCCGGCATTTTTTTGAAGAAAAAGACCTGTTATCCAGAAAGAATCGGCCCTGTCGAACCAAAAGGCGGCCAGGCAGCCCCTTTGCCATTATTTCGAGGCCTGCAGGTTTAAGGACAGTGGAATAGGTGGCCCTCTTTATATCATTCAGAAAGGCCCTTCCGTGAAATTTTTCAACCCTGATATCTCCTTGGACGTCCAGTGCCATTTGCATCCGCACTTCCATCAAATCTGGAAAATGGCGCCAGAGGTCCAGAAAGGCCTTGGCATCAATGGTGCCTGAAAAACTGTCTATCCTGAGGAGGTCTGTCTTTTTCCAGGAAAACTGCCCGCTGAGAATATCTATTCTGTGTCTTCCAGCACTACCGCAAAGCCCTTGCCAGCTCAGCGATTTGTTCTGATAGGCCACCTTTCCGCCGGCTATGGTCACAGGCCAGTTGAGGCGTTTGTAAAAAAGAGCTCCCCGGACCGAATCAACATCCACTTTTGTGTCAAAGTCGCGCTGATCATCTCCCATCTGGAGCCGGCCACGTATGCGGCCATCTATTTTCGAAATTAGATCCAGCTCCTGGTGAAGGACCTCATCGTGAACAAATTTTTTCAGGGCCCATTTTACGTCCCTCAGGTCTGCATCAAGCTGGACGTCGAGTTCCAAATCATGCGTATCATCTGAAACGCCAAATACGAATGAACCACCAGTCCCTATGGAATTTCTGAGTTTTACCGTGGCATCTTTCAGATAGAGAACGGATTTCCTTATTTCCATTGATGCACTTACCGAATCCAGGAATAAGTCCTGGTCCGGCACATAGACTGGAACTCCTTCTACTTCCCCTTTTATCAACATGTCATGGAGGGAATCCAGCTTTGTCAGCTTGTTATCAAAGAAAAATGATATGGTTTTTGCCTTTCCTCCCCTCACTATGTCGCAAACCTCTTTTACCTCCTTCACCTTGCCAAACATGGAAAGAACACTTTTCCTAACCTGTTTCAAATCCACGTCCTGACCATCCATGTCCACAAGGAGACGTGCTTCCTTACCTGATCCAAAAAGTTCAACCTTGCCCTTGAGCTTCATCCCGGGCCTGGCGAAATCAAGCTGTTTTATATGCACTTTCAAGTCATCAGGTCGGTAATTAAAGCCAAGCTTAAGGGTACCGCATGAAAATATACTTTCATCCCTGACATTTTTGGAAATCAGACACTCGGAGTAGGCCTCCAGACTGCCTTGAAGATATTCTCCAGCCCTGCCAGCAGCGCTCAATCTGACATCCAGGAATCCCTTGGCCGGAAACTGGGACAGGGTTGTCACGTCCTTGTAATAGAGCCTTTCAATGTCCAGATGTTCTAACTTTATATCTGAGGAAAACCTCAGGCTCCGAAGGTCATAAAAAAATTCCACTGAGGCATGTGAGGCAAAACTGCTCTTTCCGCTAACTTTCCCCTGAAACTTCTGCCCGGAAATTTCGATCATGCCATAAATACTTTTAAGGCAAGGTCTCTTATCCTTGAGAGGGAGAAAATCCAGGTGCAGTGATTTGCTCATACGAAAGGTGCCATTGGTAACCCTGATCCAGTTTATGGGAGGCTTGGCCTCTTCCTCTTGACCAGGAATACCCCTGAGCAGAAAGTCAGGATCCTGCAGCGCTATTCCGTCAATGCCGAATCCACCCGTTACAAGTTCCATCCAGGCCGGATAGACTTCAAACACACTGGTATTCAGGATAAAGTCCTTTCTACTTGCCCTGAAATCTTCAAAAAATACATGGGGCAAAGGAAACCAGCTCCAGCCTGCAGAACCCAGGGTGACGTTTGCATCAACTGCCAAAGACGTCTGGTCCCTGATCTCCTGCTGGACCCTTGGAAAGGAAAGTATCCAGTTCGGCACGAAACAGGCTGCAGAAAGCAGTATTAATATGCTGACAAGACATTTTGATGACATGGCATTTTACTGCTTAACCTAAACCAGCCAGCAGTTGATGGACGCATAAAGAAAGATCCCGGCACCTGGTTTCATGCCAGGAATCAACAAGCTGCTGCAGGCTCGAAAGAGCGGGCCGTATGAAGGGCCTGAAAAAATCTTTTTGCCTGGTACCGATCAGGAATCCGTAGGCCCCCAGGGCCTGAAGGAGCCGGAGTATGGACAACAAGTGAAACTGCAGCTCAAAGACCTGCCTTGAAAAATTCTCATCAAGTTCTTTCATCTTGGCACAGTAGTAATCAAAAAGTTCCATCCGCATTTCCCATGGGATGTTTGGATATGGATCGTGTAAAAACGCGGCCAGATCATATCCACGGGGGCCGAGCCTTCCTGCCTGGAAATCGATTATTTTCATCTGACCATTCTTAATCATGATATTCCTGGACTGAAAATCCCTGTGAAGGAAGTATGTCTCTCCGGCTACATCATCCACCATAGCTGCCAGGCCCTGCAGCTCATGTTCAAGGCCCTGGCAAGGCCCCTTAAATCCCAAATAATCCAAAAGAAACGCATTCAGGAAATAGAAGCACTCTTTTTCAAGGGCCAGCCTGGCATCATAGACCGGCTCCTGCCAACACCAGGATGTATCAAAATCCTGCCTGCCCAAAACCTGCATGTGGCACAGGATATCTATTCCCTGCCTGTATGCTTCAAGCAGTTCAGTGTAATTCTTATGGTTCAGGAGAGTTACGACCTTTTCATAAAACCTGGTATGGCCAAGGTCTTCCACTATGAGTCTGCCTGTATCTTTTTCAAAGGAAAATATTTCTGGGGCCGGCACCCCCTTTGACAAAAGGTGCTTGCCTATGTAAAAAAAACTTGAAGCCTCCTGAATGCCTCCTGCTGGACCTGGAATGATTTCAACAGCGGGCCTTCCACTCCAGATTATGCGGCAAAACTGCCTATCAGAGCCATCCGGACGGATTTCTTCGTTTATCATCAAGTTACTATTCACTAAGACAGGGGGGAATCCTCAATCCTTTGACAGCATTCTACTATCAGAAGTCTGACTCGTCACGGGATAAACCGCATAAATTCACTCAAATTCGCCGTCTCTACGGGAACCCAGCCAGTTTGATCCGGGGATAAACGCAGCTGTCCGCCAGTTTTTTTGTATTTCTTCACCGCGGGGAAGCAATCGAAATTCAGAGGGAACTATTTTAACTTTTGTCGGGACGCCAGCCTTGCCGCCATTGCAGCCATTGGATTTTTCTCCTCTTCCTTGTCGAGGTATAGCCTGCCGAGCCTGGTTTCTATCCTGGGCCCGCCCATCTCCTCCAGGGGTGACCAGACAGGAAACTTTATGCCCGCGGCCTTATGAACCACCCAGGCCACCAGGGATAGCAACAGTGCCGACAGAACTATTGCAAATACTGCAAAAGGATGCTGCAGGAGGCCAAATGCGCCGATCAGAATGGTAGAGGCAGCAGGAGGATGCAGAAGACGCGAGTATGCCATGAATGTTCCGCCAATACCAAGGGCAAGAGCACCAAGCAGAATACTTTCCGCTGAGCCGGTAGCCGCGCTGACACCTGCCAATGTTCCAATCCAGAAAAAAAGGAGCCCGGTGACAGCCCCGATCAAATGTCCCAAAACAGTGTTTCTGGGACATGACATTGCGGAACCAGGGCTGTAAAACTGAAGAAAGATTGTTGGTCCCAGGGATGGAAAAAGCAAATTCCATGAAACAAAATGGGCCGCCAGGCCGATAATAAAAACACTGGACATTGACCCAATAAAAAGGAAAAGGAGGCTCAGCCTTGATGCGTCAAACCTTGATGCCAGAAACCAGAATCTCAACCTGGCGGCCTTGCTTGCCTGCCATATTAACTGGTCTGCCATGTTCTGAGGTTTCTGAAAATTTTCGGTTTTTTTCATGGAAGTAAAATGAATCTTTTTAAAAAATTTGTGAAATATTCTCAGTTCTCCACAGGCGATTTTGAAAATATTTTTGCAGGCTTCCAGGTACCACCGTGTCCCCAGGTCGTACTTGAGCTGGTCAACAAACTCAGAAACCCTGATATAGACATCGAGCAGATAGTATCTGTGCTTGAATCAGATGCATCTCTGGCCGGCCAGATCCTGAAGGCAGTCAACTCTGCCCTTTATGCACTCCCGGCCCAGGTAACCAGCATAAACAAGGCCGTGTCCATACTGGGGCTCAGGGAAATAGAAAACATAGCCATAGGCTATGCCATGACCAAAACGGTGAAAGATCCTGAACAACAGGGTTTTGACATAACAAGTTACTGGACGGAGTCTATCCTGAGGGCCCTGTTTGCCAGAAATTGTGCATCAGTCATGGAAGTAGAGACCGAAGAGGCATTCTCCGCTGGACTCCTTCAGGACATAGCCGTGCCGCAGCTTCTTTCCCAGTGGTTCCAGGTCTATAGCCGGGCTTACAATGAATGGTTAAGGCAAGGGGGAGATCTTCACTCCATGGAAACTCATCTCTTTTCATGGAATCACTGCCAGGCAGGGGCATGGATTGCCAGAAAGTGGAAGCTGCCTGATCTTTTGATCTGCTGTATCGGACTCCATGGTGCCTCACAAACTGAAATCCGGGAATTAAAACTGGAAAATACTGCAGTAGCCCCGGTAGCCCTGTCTTCACGGCTAACCCTCACCGGCTTTTCGGAGCAGGCAGCAGCCCAGCTGGCAGAACAGGCAGGGGAAAGAGGAATCGGCACAGAAAAACTCCTGGAACTGGTTAAAAAGAGTGAAAAAATGGTTGAAGAACTGGCAGGGGTATTTGGCGTTAGGATCTCCAGTGGAATAGAGGTATCAAACGTAATAGAGGCCGTTGTGCATCCTTGAAAAATAGGGACAGGCCCTCCTGTACAAACCTCTTTGCCACCCGGAAAATTCAAGCACTTCCATTCCATTTCCGTAAAGTTTAACAGGCAAAAATGCCTTTTCTCAAAAAATGCACAGGA
>QOAL01000056.1 GCA_003978135.1 Thermodesulfatator sp. | reverse complement strand
GTGCGAATGCCCATGCGAATGCGCATGGCTATGATTTCCATAGGCGCCGGCTTCCGGCTCGAACGGCGCTTGCTCGACAGTGACATCCAGCCCCAGCCCGCGCAGCATGTCATCCAGCACATGATCGTGTTGTTGCGTATAATTGTCAGCCTGGATTACAGTTCCACATCCTCCCAGTGAACTTTGGCATTGGCCAGCATTTCCTGGCCTTCCAAAAGGAGTCGGCCGGCACCTGTAATTTTATCAGACTTTAAATACATGAGCTTTCTCATGGCAAGCACTGTCTCATTTATAACTTCGGTATCAAGGCCGCATGCCCGTTCTGTCTTTTTCCAGTTTATTTTCCCGTTTTCAATGTGTTCGGCTGCTGCTTGAAGGATTCGCAGTATGTGGGGTGTCACGTGAAATTCGATACCCTCGGGCACAACAGACATGGCCCTTTTGAAGGCCTCTCCTGCCTCTGAAAGCCTGCACAGTCCGCCGGGAAGCAGATCAAGCAGGCCATAGCCAGCCAGACGGTCAATTGATGTCAGGACTTCATCTCTGTCTGCCTTGGAAAGCAATTCCAGGACATGGTTAATAAAAATCCCGCGCCAGAAAGGCACTGCATCAATTATCTTCCTCTGAAGGGCGTCCACCACTGGCAACCGCTCAACCGTGCAGGCCATGTGGGCAAAAAGCCTGCCGGAACCCGTAGGAAATCCCTTCCCAACAAGGCCTTGGAGCCCTGCTATTTCAACCCAGTCATCGTCTGGTGAAAGATTCTCTGCCCTGGTGGCGGTAATGGCCATGACAGCCCGCGCGGAAATCTCCTTCAATTGCTGCTTTTGTCTGTCACTAAGAATGCTGTTTCCAAGATTTGTCAGTTCATAAACGAGTTTGTCCTTTTCGGAACGCTTTGCTGAAATCAGGCCGTAGCTTTCAAGCACCAGGAGGGACCTCTGGACAGTTGATCTGGCCATGCCCCTTGCTTCCATATGGTCCTTGAGCGTCTTCGTATCAGGCAGGATTTCCGGGTTTTCAGCGTTTTTATCCCAAAGTTGCACTATGGTTTCCATCACTTCGAAATCAACTCTGTCCAGGGAAACCGAGGGAATAAATTGTATCGGCTCTACATAAAGGAGTGCCGCGGCATTCCTCAATGATTTACCCGCCGGCAACATATTACCAGATGAATCCATGGCCCCGATCTCCTGGAGACGCTGCCTTGCGGAAGGTTCTGGATTTTCCTGCAACATCAAAAGCATTATGTCATCATTGAGCACAGACGGCGGAGCCAGGCCCTGGATCAGGGCAGCCCTTATCTGTTGGCCTGCACCTGTTAACGAATAAGAATTGCCCTCTGGGAGAGAAAAGGTAAGAAGCCTCATGGCCTCAAGTGCCCATATGTCATCCCGCGACAATGGAAGTACTGATTTGTTGCCAGGACCTGGAGGACATTTCCTGAGACCATCCATAAGAAGCGGGGTTAGGGATATCCTGGGAAAAGCCGAATCATAGGCTGCCAAGACTGATTCTGCCACAGGCAGAAGTCGTCCGTTTTCAGCCATCCCTCTTCGTTCAAGCTGCTTGGCTATCTCAGGAGAATGTTCAAGGTTGCCCTGGGCCTGCCTGGCCACCTCTATCATGGTAACTACTTCGGAACCAATAAACTTGAAATTGTCTGCCCACTGTTCAAAATTTCCTGTTTTCCCAGCACATTCCCTGATGACCTCTCCAATGAGATGACCGGCCTGGGTCAAACCAAATCCATCATCTCGTTCCTCGATAAGACCAGCAAGTTCGAGATGAAGCAGGTATTCCAGGTCTTCGTCGGTCAGCTTGTCAGCCACCTTTTCCAGCTGAAGCCCTTCCGTCCATTTACCAATCAGCTTTTTTATAAGCAGTGCGTGCTGCTTTGTTATGATCATGAGAATGATCCTCCTCTTTTCTGAAATTTTTATATGTGAAATGCAATCTGAAGATTTCTTTAATGACAGATAAGCATTGACAGGAAAATGTCTATAGCCCCGCATAAACCTCCAAAATTTATTCTGAAATAACCGGAAGCAAGCCGGCTCAGGAGCATTCCCTTTTTGTCCCGTTCGCTACGAATTGATGACTTCGGCGGAGACGAGCAGTTTCTTTTCAAGATTTCACCAAGGGGAAGCCAGTTTTAGCTGCACTCAAGTTTGCAGGATTGTCCGGCTATGTATTATCCAGAAAGAGTATGTAGCCCGCACAGCGGCTTTTGATGAATCTTGGAAGAAATGCGTGCCCCAGGCTAGGACATGATTTGCCTTGTAAGATTGGCAGACAGGATGGCCTTTACTTGTTCAAGAGAGAGGATTGCAGCCTTAAAGGACCTTTGCATCTCTATAAGAGAAGAAATAAGCCAGGGTCTGGTAAGAATGGTAACTGTGAACCGTGAGAAACTGATGTGGCCTGTCTCACCGAGGCAGTTGGTAATGGCCGCAGGGATGGCCTGGCTGGAATCATCCGTAACGGCCTTTACTGCGTAGAAGGGTACCCTGGCAGCCTGGCATGCCCTGGCCACACCAAAGGCCTCCATGTCCACTGCCACTGCAGATGTCTTTTCATGAAGCCTCTTCTTGTCTTGGGGAGAATTAACAGTTGTTCTGGATGTGACAAGGAGCCCTCTGTTAAACCTGATACCCATAGAGTGAATCATTGAGTCCAGTGTTTTTTTCAGGGGACTTTCAAGATTGATTGTTTTTTCCGTGTCTGTAATAGCGTCTGGCACTACCAGATCGCCTGACTGCAAACCCTTTACCAGGGCACCTGAAACTCCCATGTTTATGACGAAGACAGGATTGCTCTTTAAAAGGAACCTGGTGGCCTCCTGTGCCCGTGACGCCCCCTGGCCGGAGATAGCAACCATAGCCAGAACATCCTGAAATCTTTCCACCTTGGTTGGAAATTTATCAGAACGGCTCCATCCCAGGATGCCGAAGAGGGCGCGTGCTTCCTGGGGCAAGGCAATGGTAATGCCTACCAAATTGCTCACTGTACAAACACGCCTTGTACAGATTATTTCGCTATTTGTTTCTGGCGGTACTGATAATAGGCCTGTCTTATGGAAACATAAGGGTCAATGGCAGTTTCCTTGAAGCTTTCATATTCTCCGAGCCTCAGGGATACATCATTGACCTTTTCTCCTGCCGATTTTCCCATGATCTCGTAAAAGCTCAGGAAATAATTTGGAGGGTTCAAATATCCGTCTGCCGCAATTCCTGCCCCATCCCTTAGAGTAGTAGGACCGATAAACGGAATTACAAGGTAAGGCCCGTTTCCTAGACCGTAGACAGCCAGGGTCTGGCCAAAATCCTCGTTGCTCTTTTCCACGCGGTAGTTTTGAAAGGCAGCGTCCCGAAAGCCCAGGTAGCCGCTGGTAGTGTTGATAATAAAACGGGCTATTTCTTTCCAGAAGCCTGCTACCTTACCCTGCAGGAGACAGTTGGCAGCCCTGACGGGTGTATAGACATTGGAGAAGAAGTTTTTGAATCCTCTTCTGACAGGCTCTGGGAAGACCTTGTTGTAAACCTTGCAAACGGGTTTGATCCCCCAGAAATATAGTTTGTCATTGAAGTGATAAAAGACCCTGTTCACTGGCTCCAGGGGGTCAGACAGGTCAGATACACCGCTTTCACCTGTCCATTCCTCCAGATATGATTCATCTTCTTCCATATTCAAGGAGCTGTCCTGGGCCTGGACAGCAGCCTCTCCCTGTGCCGCATCCAATGATGAATCAGACGCCAGGGTAATATTTGCACAGGTCATTGCAAAGACTATCATGAATAAAAAAAAGAGGTATGGTTTCAGATATTTTTTCATGTTTTCCCTCATTTACAAAAGTATCCAGGGATAGTAAACAGCCACTGAACTGGAATTCAGTTCTTTTATGATATTATGTTAACAATTTATGGGCAAGGGCCATTTTGGGTAAAGTTCTACTCCTTTATCGACCCGAGCCGGCAGAAACATTACAATAGCCTGATTTTATAATCTATTTAATTTCGCCGTGGCAGCAGGAATTTTATGGCCAGTCCCTGCTTGCCTGATTTTTGATAAAAGGAGGTTTTCCAACAAGGCATGATTGCACTGGTAACCGGAGCCACGGGGTTTGTAGGCTCGGCCGTGGCCAGACTCCTTATAGCTGAAGGTTTTCAGGTGAGAGTTCTCGCACGAAAAACAAGCAGCCTGTCCAACGTAGAAGACCTCCCTGTGGAGCTGGTTTATGGAGATCTCACTGATTACCAAAGCCTTTGCCTTGCACTTAGGGGCTGTGACTGCCTTTTTCATGTGGCAGCAGATTACAGGCTCTGGGTGCCCAGGCCTGAAGAGATATACAGAAATAACGTCCAGGGCACGGTCAATATCATGGAGGCAGCCATAAAAGAGGGGGTGAAACGGGTTGTTTATACCAGCAGTGTTGCCACCCTGGGGCTCAATAACGACGGAAGCCCAGCCCATGAAGAAACTCCTGTAACCCTTGCTGACATGATAGGTCATTACAAGAGGTCAAAATATCTTGCCGAGGAGGAAGTCAGGAAACTGGTACGCCAGAAGGGCCTGGATGCGGTCATAGTAAATCCCTCCACGCCGGCCGGACCCAGGGACATAAAACCTACCCCCACTGGCCGAATGATTCTGGAGGCTGCACAGGGAAAGATGCCTGCGTATGTAGATACCGGACTTAACATGGTCCACGTGGAGGATGTTGCCATCGGGCACCTGCTGGCATTTCATAGGGGCGAGACCGGAAAAAGGTACATTCTGGGTGGAGAAAATCTGACCCTGAAAGAGATATTCACCATCATTTCCAAGATTACCGGAGGAACGCCACCCAGAATCAGCCTTCCCCATAATCTCATACTGCCAGTTGCTTACGCCGCTGAGGCATGGGCCAAGATATCGGGCAGAGAGCCCATGGTAACGGTAGACGGAGTGAAACTTGCCAGGAAAAAGATGTTCTTTTCAATTGAAAAGGCAAAAAGGGAACTGGGCTATCAACCAAGACCTGCGGCAAAGGCACTTGAAGATGCAGTGAATTGGTTCAGGGCCCAAGGCATGGTCTGACCAGGCATCATCTCCATGGAGATCCAACCAAATCCATGAAAAAGACCGGCTATATACTCTTTGCCGCCGGCCTCAGTGCCTTCGTTGCAATACTGGTATATTTTGGCATTGACGACGTATTCAGGGCACTGGAGCTGGCAGGCTGGGGCCTGGTCCTGGTAGCTGCCTCCCATGTGGCCCCTCTAGTCCTGGATTCAATTGCATGGCAACTTCTTTTCCTCAGCAGAAACAAACCGCCCTTCTGGCTCCTTATGAAGGCAAGATGGATCGGGGAATCCATCAACTCCCTGTTGCCCGCGGCACAGGTGGGAGGAGACCTTCTAAGGGCCAGAATGCTTGCAGTAAGAGGATATCCGGTTCCACAGGCTGGTGCCAGCGTGTTTGTGGAAATCACCCTTGCCCTTGTAACCCAGCTGGTATTTGCCCTGGTGGGCATAGGCCTTCTTCTTTACCTGGGACAGAATACTCTTGTAAAGCAGACCGCCTTCATAGTGGCAGGAATGGCTACCCTGTGCATACTCTTTATACTGGTTCAGAAAAAGGGCTTCTGGGGAAAGCTTCTGAACCTGATGTCTGTACTTATCAACAAGGACAAGCTTTCCGGCCTTGCACTGGACGCAGAATCCCTGGACATTGAAATTTCGAGATTGTATCACCACAGGATGATCATACTGCACTCCTGCTTCTGGAGGCTTATAGGCTGGTTCTCTGGTGCCCTGGAGATATGGATAGCCCTGCATTTCATGGGGGCAGGAACCGGCATACTTGAAGCCATTTTGCTGGAAAGTCTGGGCCAGGTTGTACGAGGCGTTGCATTTCTGGTCCCTGGAGCATTCGGTGTACAGGAAGGCGGTTTTGTAATACTTGGAAGTGTGGTAGGACTTTCACCTGAAATTGCCCTGGGAATGTCCCTGGCAAAAAGATTCAGGGAACTTTCTCTTGGCATTCCCGGCCTTGTAATGTGGCAGATAGACGAGGGCCGACTCATCATGAAAAGGAGTGAGAAGAAGAAAAAATGAAAAAACGCATCTTGTTCTGCCTGATCTTAACGCTGTTTTTCGTCGGGCCGCTTGATACATTTGCCCAACCCGCACCTGGAAACGAAGCATCTAACAGCACGGCTGTTCCACTGGTAGAAGGGCTTCATGAGCTACTCCTGCAGTCCATGAAGGCGGGAGAGAGCATGACATGCAGCCAGAGATATGAAAGGCTGGAACCTTACATATTAAAGGCCTTTGATTTTCCCCTGATATGCAGGATAGTCCTTGGACGCCACTGGAAAGAGCTTGACAAGGCAAAAAGGGAAGAATTCATCAAGGTCTTTTCCAGAATGACTGTTGCCACATATGCCAGCAGGTTCGATGCATGGTCAGGTGAATCTTTCAAGACCATTTACGCTGGCATGGATAAAAAGGGACATTTTCGTGTGGAAACCTTTCTTGTAAAGAAAAACGGAGAAAAAATCAGCCTTGATTATGCCTGCAGAAGAAGCGGAGACGACTGGAAAATAGTAAGTGTTTCAGCCAGGGGCGTTAATGATCTTTCTGTAAAAAGGGCTGCATATGCCAGCTACCTGAAGGAACATTCCATTGATGAGCTAATGGCCAAGCTTGAAAAATACGCAAAAAAGTGCCTGGAAAATTCGGAGAAGCGCAAATGACCCTGGAAAACAGAAGGTTTTCAGCCATCTTCTTTGACTATGGAGGAACCCTTGATGCCCCTGGTGTTGCATGGAGAAACCGCTTTTTCCCCATTTACCTCCAGGCAGGAGTTGAAGTGTCACCTGAGAAATTTGCTCGGGCATTTTACACATCAGATGACAGTCTGGTGGCTGAAGCTCCTGTTCATATGAATCTCACTCAAGTAGTATTTGAGCAGGTCAAAAGGGTGCTGGAGAATCTGGGCATTTTTACCAAACAGCTCCAGACAAAGATAGCCGAGAAGTTTCTCGAAGACAGCTTTTCGAATATTAACGAGATCAAGCCTGCACTCCAGACCCTGAGAAAAAACTTCAAGATGGGAATCATCTCCAATAACTATGGAAACCTTGAGAATATCTGCAAGGAAACGGGCCTGGATACCCTGATGGACGTACTGGTTGATTCGAACCGGATAGGACATACCAAGCCCTCGCCGGAAATCTTCAGGGCAGGGCTTTCGGCCCTTGATGTGGAGCCTTTTTCCTCAATAATGGTGGGAGATTCTCTGCCAAGGGATATAAAGGGAGCGAGAGATCTGGGCATGGAGGCTTTTTGGCTATCTCCCATCAAAGATAAAACAAAATCCCAGCATGAAATAGACAATTTAACTGTAATTTCCAGCATAAAAAACATACCAGCCATTTTAAACCATTGAAAAAGGATCCCTGATTTGAGCATGGAAGGCGGAATAATAGCAGCAGGAATGGGCAGCCGGTTCC
The DNA here is from genome assembly GCA_003978135.1 of Thermodesulfatator sp. Lineage (GTDB taxonomy): Bacteria > Desulfobacterota > Dissulfuribacteria > Dissulfuribacterales > QOAL01 > QOAL01. The sequence goes on along the minus strand of QOAL01000056.1, from coordinate 44 downwards.
AGAAAGCGGGAATAGACACTCCAAAGCCGCTCATAGAAATAGGG
>QOAL01000167.1 GCA_003978135.1 Thermodesulfatator sp. | reverse complement strand
CGCTAAGATTTAGCTCATGTAGAGTTGAACTGATTGAGCAAAATCCCGGGCGTACCTTGCCAGGCCATGGGAGTTTGTGATCCAAGTTCCGATTGGCGTAGCATGATGATGAGGCTGGAAACCGCCAAGTTATTTTTGGACAGCCCTTTTATAGCAAGGAGAGGAAAATCTAATGAGGCAGTATGTGGTTGATGAGCTTAGAAAAAATGAGATGGAAAGAGTTACCAGTTACCTTGAAAAATATTGCGAATCAGGCGGAGTGAACAGGCTTTTCTGGCTGCAGCTTCCAGAGGAGCTTCTTTCGGATGTTCAGGCGGAGCATAAGGAATGCGGCCCGTTTTGTATCGGCATAGAAGTTACTGATAATTCGGTGGTGTTTGAAATGCTGGTACGGAGCCGTAAGAAGCTTAGGTGCAGCTGCATTGCCTATGCGTCTGACCAGCAGCGGCAGTTTATTCTGAGTTTCGCCGACAAGATGATCAGGGAAACCGAAGTCGGTGCTTAATCCAAATATGGAAGAGAGGGTGAAATGATTCAGCTCAATATAGACTGTGAAGGGCCGATTACTCAAAATGACAATGCCTTCGAGCTTTGCAGGGAATTTATCCCTGACGGGGACAGGTTTTTTGCTATTGTAAGCAAATACGATGATTTCCTGGCTGATGTTGAAAAACGCCCTGGCTACAAGGCAGGGGACACCCTCAAGCTTGTACTTCCTTTTCTCAAGGCATATGGAGTAACAGATGATCTCATGGAGAGGTTTTCAAGGCAGACCCTCCTAATGCTTCCTGGTACAGAGTTGATGCTTCCCGAGGTGAGCCGGATGCTGCCAAGCTTTATCATCAGCACAAGTTACAGGCCCTATCTAGATGCCTTGTGCAGTGTCACTGGTTTTCCGCGGGAGAACGTATACTGCACAGACGTAAGTTTGGATAAGTATGATCTTTCAGGAAAGGAAGCGCACTACCTGGAAAAGAAGGCCTTGGAGATCGCCGGGATGGAAATGATACATTGGCCTGATGACGCAGGGCATATAGAGGACGTTCCGGAGGGCCATAGAAGAACCATTGAAAGGCTTGATGAAATCTTTTGGCATGATATCGCCGATATGAATATTGGAAGGATTTTTCAGGAGGTGAATCCCATAGGAGGCATAGAAAAGGCTAAGGCTGTATCAAACAGCCTTGAACGAACAGGCCTTGGCCTTGCTGATGTCATATATGCGGGGGATAGCATAACGGATGTCCAGGCCCTGGAACTTGTGAAATCAGGCGGGGGTACTGCGGTCTCATTTAACGGCAACAGGTACGCCCTTAAATCGGCAAAATGGGCAGTTCTTTCTACAAGTACCCTTGTCATAGCAGGTCTTTGCAAGCTGTTAAAAAAAATGGGCAATAATTTTCTGGAGACCTTGTCTGTTGATTCGGCTGGCCAGCTTGATCCGGTGTTTCTTCTCGAACAAATGAAGGAGGCAGGGCTTTCAGACGAAATGGCCAGGGGCCTTGATGAGCTTCGGGACAGGCGTAATTTCAGTATGTTCAGTGTTGAAGAATCAGATATGGAAGTCTTGATAGAACAAAGTGAAAAGATGAGAAAAAGTGTAAGGGGCCATGGTGTAGGAGACCTTGGCTGATTCGGTAATGGGAAACAAAAAGCGTTTTACCAGGTTGATACAGGTCTGGGGGATTATTTTTATTCTCGGAGTGGCCTTTACCATCACAGCGGTTGACGTAATCGGTTCATGGCAGGACCTGGAAGTCCGATCCCGGCAGATGCGCAAGGAATACATATCTCGCCAAAAAGATATTATCAGGCAGGAAGTTCTGCGGGTTGTGCATATGATATCCAGCCAACGGACCCAGGCTGAGAAATTTACAAGAGAAAAGATTCGCCACAGAGTTCTGGAGGCATGCATTATAGCAAGAAATCTCTATTTTCAGAACAAGGATATAAGCACAGACAGCCAGATTCAGAAAATGATAATCGAGGCCTTGAGGCCCATACGCTTTGAACAGGGCTCTGGATATTATTTCATAACCAGGCTGGACGGCCTTGTAATAATGAATGCAGACAGGCCCCAGCTTGAGGGCCTTAATTACAATAGCTGGGAGAATACGGAAAAGATCAGGATTTACAGAACCATACTGGAGATAGCCAAGGAAAAAGGGGAAGGCTTTTTTGAATATTCGTGGTTTAAGCCAGGATTTCCTCATGAACAATATAAAAAGATATCGTTTTTCAAGGTGTTTAAGCCCTATGACTGGGTTATTGGAACAGGGCTGTATTGGGATGATATTGAAAATCAGTTGAAAGGCCGGCTTCTATCCACAATAAGCGGGATTCGGTTTGGAAAGGAAGGCTATATTTTTATAAACCGTTTCGATGGAGAGGCCCTGGTTTCCAATGGAAAGGTCTTTTCAGGTCACAGGAAATTGTGGGAGGTTTTTGACAAGCATCCTGAAAGGACCCGGGAGCTATTCAAAAAGGAGTATGCTGCTGCCCTAAAGAAGAATGGAGACTATATCTACTACACACATATCAAGCTCACTGACCCAAATAAGGAGGCACCAAAGGTTTCCTTTATTTTCGGTATACCCGAGCTTAAATGGCTTGTTGGCGCTGGTGTCTATCTCGATGACGTAGAAAAAGACATTGCTGCCATGCAGCAGGAACTCAACCGCCAGATAAGAAACAAATTAATCATTTTTGCACTTATTGCATTTGCTGTTGCAGCCTTTTTCCTGTTTCTGTTTAACAGGTTAAACATGAAGCTTAGGGATGACATTATACTGTTCATGAGGTTTTTCAATCGGGCAGCCCGTTCAAGCGAGCCCATTGACAGGAGTCGTGTGCAGTTTCTGGAACTTGATCATATCGCAAGGTATGCAAACAAGATGATCGCGGACAGGAAAAGGGCAGAAGATGCATTGCGCCAGAGTGAGGCTAAATTCCGGGACCTGGTGGAGACCTCTTCTGATCTCATCTGGGAGATGGCAGTCCCTGACCTTGAGATTACTTATATAGGCCCGCAAGTTAAGAAGATTTTGGGATATGCGCCTGAAGAAGTGGTGGGTACGTCCCTGGATAAATACATGACACCGGAGGAACTTAAACGTATTTCTTCCATAATAGCTGATCTGACGAAGACTGGAGAGTCTGTAAAATACATGGAGCAGGTATTGCTCCACAAGGATGGACACAGGGTCGTTGTTGAAACCAGCGGTGTTCCTTTTTTCGATAAAAAAGGCAAGATTGTCGGTTACCGCGGGGTGGCCAGGGATATTACCCAGCGAAAACAGGCGGAAAAGGAACTCCGGAAAATGCAGAAACTCAAGAGCGTAGGCACCTTGGCCGGCGGCATCGCGCATGATTTCAACAACATTTTGACTGGGATTTTCGGTAACCTTGAGATTGCCAGGTTCAAGCTCTCTCCTGATCACAGTGCCTATCCATTTCTTGAAAAGGCAGGAAGCGCCCTTGAAAAAGCTACCAATCTTACCAAGCAGCTTCTAACCTTTGCCCGGGGAGGAGATCCAGTCCTTGAGGCAGTGGACCTTAAAGAACTGCTGAAAAGTTGTGTTAGGTTCAATCTCACAGGCAGTAACATAAAGGCAAATTTTAATATTCAGGAGAACCTGTGGAACATCAGGGCTGACAAGGGTCAGATAGACCAGGTGATTTCAAATCTGGTAATAAATGCCAAACACGCCATGCCGGAGGGGGGGAATCTCTATGTGGAAGCTGAAAATATCCCTGATATTCATATGGATTCCTTGTCTCACCTTTCGGGGGATTATGTCAGGATGGTAATCAGGGATGAAGGGGTCGGCATATCTGCCAGACATATCGACCGGATTTTCGAACCTTATTTTAGCACCAAACAGACTGGCTCAGGACTGGGACTGGCCACTGCCCACAGCATAATTGTAAAACACGGAGGCCATATAAGCGTGGCATCAGTCCCCGATGAGGGCACTGTTTTTACCGTGTTCCTGCCTGCGGAGAAAGAGTCTGTTGGCCACCAGGGCATGTCAGATTCTTTGAGCGCAGTGGATGACATGAGGCTTTTCAAAGCACGGATACTCATCATGGACGATGATGACATTGTGTCGAAGGTAACGTCAGCCATGCTGAAAAAATGTGGTTGCGCTTATGATTTGGCAGTTGATGGCCAAGAGGCACTGGAAAAATATGCTGCTGCCATGAAAGATGGTGGGCGTTTTGATGCTGTCATAATGGATCTTACCATTCCAGGAGGCATGGGTGGAAGGGAGGCAGCTCAAAGGATTCTTGAGATGGATCCCATGGCAAGGCTCATAGTTGCAAGCGGATATTCAACAGACCCCATCATGGCAAATTACCAGAAATACGGTTTTATGGGCAGGCTGGTAAAGCCTTTTCGATTTAGGGACCTGGAGATCGTGTTAAGCAGGGTGTTGAAGGGCTGATTCGAATTTCAGTCGAAATAGTAAAGGCGGGAGCTTGATATGCCCGCCTTTTTCCGTTTTGTCTGATAGAGATCGTTAAACCCTGAGAGAATGTACCTTGGCAGGCTTTTCCTGCCCTGTATTGGAGGCCTGGAGGAGTTCCCTGGCAGCATCCAGCAGGGAGGCTACGTCAATGCCTGCCTCTTTCCTGAGGTTTTCCTGGCTGCCGTGTTCAATAAATCTGTCAGGAAGTCCGAGACGTTTCACCAGCACGTCACTTATCTTTTTGTTTGAAAGCGTTTCCAGCACCGCTGAACCAAATCCTCCCATGAGAGCATTTTCCTCTATGGTTATAATTTTTCCTGTCTTCAGTGCCATCTCCTGGATGATGTCCTCATCCAGAGGCTTTACGAATCTCATGTTTACCACAGAGGCCTTTATTCCCTGTTTTTCAAGCTCTTCTCCTGCCTGCAGTGCCGTGTGGACATGATGCCCCATGGCCAGTATTGCTATATCATCTCCTACCTTTTCTACAGACGCCTTTCCAATGGGCAGGTTTTTCAGCTGCCAGTCAAGGCTTACGCCGATACCAGTACCCCTGGGATAACGCACAGCTACAGGTCCCTGGTGGTTTACAGCAGTATAAAGCATGTGCTGGAGTTCGTTTTCATCCCTGGGTGACATGACCACCATATTGGGTATCATCCTAAGAAACGACATGTCGAACACGCCGTGATGGGTAGGGCCATCATCTCCAACCAGTCCGCCCCTATCAAGTGCAAAGACTACCGGCAGGTTGGTAAGGCAGACGTCGTGTATAATCTGATCAAATGCCCTCTGCAAAAATGTGGAGTAAATAGCCACCACAGGTTTCATGCCCTCAAGGGCCAGGCCTGCTGCAAAGGTAACAGCGTGCTGTTCAGCAATTCCAACGTCGAAAAACCTTTCCGGCATGGTTTCCTGGAGTTGCTTCAGGCCGGTGCCGGCAGGCATGGCTGCAGTAATACCCACGATTTTCGGATCTTCCTTCGCCAACCGCACCATTGTTTGGCCAAAGATGTCCGTGTAAGCAGGGGGTTTGGGAGTGGAAGATTTTTTGGGCCTTCCAGTAGAGATGTCAAAGGGACCCACGCCGTGAAAAAGGTCTGGATGCTCCTCTGCCGGCGGATACCCCTTGCCCTTCTTGGTAAGTACGTGTACCAGGACCGGGCCTGGTATATTTTTCACATTTTCCTTGGTTTCTATCAGGGTACCGATATGATGGCCTGGAATCGGGCCGACATATTCGAACTGGAGCGCCTCAAAGAGCATGCCGGGCGTCAGGAGACTCTTCAGGGAATCCTCGCTTTTTTTCAATACCTGCCAGATGTTTTCTCCAACCCCGGAGCGCTTTAAAAAGGATTCCATTTCCTTTTTCATCCTGGTGGCAACCCTGCTCGTGAGCTTCCTGCTCAGGAAGGAGGAAAGGGCGCCGACATTTGGCGAAATGGACATTTCGTTGTCATTTAGAATCACTATGAGGTCTTTTCGAAGGTGGCCAGCATTGTTCATGGCTTCAAAAGCCATTCCAGCCGTCATTGAGCCGTCACCAATGACTGCAACCACCTTTGAGTCCTTGTTCTGCATGGATGCGGCTGTTGCCATTCCCAGGGCTGCAGAAATGGACGTGCTGCTATGGCCTGTATCCAGGGCGTCATGCACGCTTTCTGCCCGCTTGGGGAAACCGCTTATGCCGTCCTGTTGTCTCAGGGTGGAGAACCTGTCACGCCTGCCTGTAATCAGCTTGTGGGCATAGGACTGATGACCAACATCCCAGATAATCTTGTCCCTGGGGGAGTTAAAACAGTAATGAATGGCAAGGGTCAACTCCACTACGCCCAGGCTCGGTGCCAGGTGACCGCCTTTTTCTGCTACTGTATTCACTATTGTCTTTCTTATTTCAGAAGCAAGCTGGTTCAGCTCCTTCTGGTCAAGCCCCTTGATATCGCTGGGGGAATTTATGTTCTCCAGTAAACCGCTCATATTAACGATGCTCCTCGGTCATGTTTTTAGTTTTCAATGGGCCATGGACACATAATAATAAAAAAACGCTATGTTGCAGGCATCAGGAGTTTTCTTCATTTCAAAGGGGGAAACGAAGAAATGTATTTGTCCATGCAGGTCCATATTTCATAATGGCAAATAACGCCTTTTCATAATTGCCCGGTTAACCCGGGTGATTATATCCGTAATATCATCATCCCTTTTATTGTACCAGCCCAGGTTCCTTTTATCTGTCCCTTTCAACGACATAGGCTGCGATCGCCCTCAGGGGCTCTGCTTCCATCCCGAAATCTGACAGAGCTGAAAGGGCCTGTTCCTTGAGGCTGACCGCCTTTTTTCTGGCTTCATCTAGGCCAAAAAGGGCTGGATAGGTCGCTTTCTGGTTCTTGATATCAGATCCTACAGGCTTGCCAATTTTTTCCTGGTCTCCGGTAACATCAAGTATGTCATCCACTACCTGGAACGCCAGGCCAAGGGCAGTGCCGTAATCGCTCAGATTTTTTACCTGTTCCTCTGTCCCTTTTCCCAGCATGGCACCCATTTGAACAGAAGCCCTTATCAGGGCTCCGGTCTTACGCGAATGAATAAAGGAAAGGGTTTCTGCATCAACAGGCTGCCCTTCAAACAATATGTCTGCTGTCTGCCCACCTACCATGCCGTTTATGCCGGCTGCATCAGCAAATACACCAATTACCTTGAGGATGCTGGCAGCATCCAGCGTGTTTGTCATCCCGGGATGGGCCATGAGCTGAAAGGCCAATGTCAGGAGTCCGTCGCCGGCAAGGATTGCAATGGCTTCTCCAAATTTTTTATGGCAGGTAGGCTGACCTCGCCGTAAGTCGTCGTCGTCCATTGCCGGCAGGTCGTCGTGGATCAGGGAATAGGTGTGAACGCATTCCATGGCGCATGCTGCAGGAAGTATGTCTAAGTGCTTTCCACCTACTGCGTCGCATCCTGCCATGAGGAGAATAGGCCTGACCCTTTTGCCCCCAGCAGCAACGCTGTAGCGCATAGCTTCCACCACAGGGGCTGATGGCCCCTGGGGGCGAGGCAGGAGCTGGTCAAGGGCCTTGTCCACCACTGCCTTGCGTTCCTTTATGTATGCCTTGAGATCAAAAACAGCCATTTGCT
>QOAL01000002.1 GCA_003978135.1 Thermodesulfatator sp. | reverse complement strand
CTGTCAGACCCTGGAGCCAGACTTGTTGACTATGTCAGGCAAAAAAAAATTGACGTGATTCCTGTTCCCGGACCATCTGCTGTTACTTCGGCACTTAGTGTTTCGGGCTTCCCTGGAAGATCCTTTTATTTCGCCGGTTTTCTTCCTTCAAAATCATCTGAACGAAAGGAAAGACTTAAGCAGCTGTCATCTGTTGATACAGTGCTGGTATTGTACGAGGCCCCCCACAGATTGATGAAAACCCTGGCAGATATACTCTCAGTCATGGGAAACAGGCGTATCTTTTTTGCAAAAGAGATGACAAAGAGCCATGAAACCTATCTCTCGACTACGGTGGCCCGCCTGCTTGAGAAACTTGATGGGGAAAAAATCCTGGGGGAAATCACAATGGTTATGGAAGGATCACATGAAAAAGAGGAGTATCCGGCTGACATGGAGGCTCTGAAAAAAATAATCACGTGCCTGGTTTCTGAACATAAATTGTCTGTAAAAGAGGCATCAGCCACCCTTTCAGGGCTGATGGGCATAAAACGCGGTATCGTTTACAATATGGCCCTGCAAATCAGAGGTAAATAAGAAAATGGGCGAAACAGGTACAACTGCAATCATCCCTGCCAGACTACATTCATCCAGGCTTCCAGGAAAACCCCTTGCCGATATCTGCGGAAAACCAATGGTCCTTCGGGTGGTGGAAAGGGTGAAAAAAATAAAATCTATAGGCAGGACAGTAGTTGCAACTGACAGCAGGGAGATATTTGACACGGTAAAAAAACACGGATTTGAGGCCGTCATGACTGATTCTGCCCACACGTCCGGAACTGACAGGCTTGCTGAGGCAGCAGAAATTCTTGCCCTCGAGCCTGAGGAGATAGTTGTCAATGTTCAAGGAGATCAACCCCTGGTGGAACCCGAGACTGTTGAAGCAGTCCTGAATGCTCTCCTAAGGTCTGATTCTGCAGTCATGGCCACAGCAGCCTGTCCAATGAGCAGGGAAGAGGCAAGGGACCCCAACAGGGTAAAGGTTGTGCTGGATTGTTCGGGGAACGCACTCTATTTCTCAAGATCCCTGATCCCCTTTGACAGGGATGGTATTCTCCGTAATGAATCCAAACCCTACCTGCGCCATATCGGTATTTATGCGTATCCGGTAAATTTTCTTCAAAAATTTGTAAAAATGGCGCCAGGACGGCTTGAATCCATTGAAAAACTGGAACAGTTAAGGGTCATTGAAAACGGATTCGATATAGCAGTTAAAATCCTCAAGGCGGCCCCGGTGGATGTAGATACCAGGGACGATCTTAAAGCAGTACGGAAGATTTTCGGAAAGTCCCTTAGGTCATAAGTCCAAACCGGGAATGCTCCCGTTCCAGCCTAACCTTCATGCCCAGAAAGGAAGTCACCACCCTTTCTGTATGGGGAGTAAGATCTGACACGAAAAACCTGTGTGTTCCAATGGCCTCTTCCTTACCTTGTAGATTCTCCCTCTCTTCTTTCCTGATCTCATCAGCCACCTGCCGTGCTACCTCGAATGACGGATCGACTACACTGATGCGCTTGCCTGCCTTTTGCCGTATCACATTCTTGAGCAGGGGATAATGGGTGCAGCCCAGGATAAGGGTATCTATCTGCTTTTCTTTTAGGGGCCGAAGATATTTTTTTACTATCATCCTGGTCTCCCGGCAATCCAGCCAGCCCTCTTCCACTAACGGAACCAGAAGGGGGCATGGCTGCTGGAAGAGCTTTGCTCCTGGACGTGTCTCAGGAATCTTCCTGGCATAAATCCCGCTGGAAACAGTAGCCCTGGTTCCCATAAGCCCTATACGGTTATTACGTGTGAGATTACAGGCCTGTTCTATGGAGGGAGAAACCACTTCAAAGACCGGAACCGGAAGATTTTTTTTCAGAACTTCGGAGGCAGTACTAGCTGCACTGTGACATGCTATTACAATGATTTCAGCACCGTGGCCCATGAGAAATTCAGCATCCTCCATGGCAAACCGAACAAGAGTATCCTTGCTCTTGGTTCCATAAGGAGCCCGGGCTGTATCTCCAAAGTAAACAATGGGACAATGGGGTACGAGCCTTAAAAGTTCCCGCACCACGGTAAATCCTCCAACACCTGAATCAAATACGCCTATTTTCATGGTCTTAATGGTTTTTCCTACGAAATTATGATATTCTCCTGCAACAGGCATCAGGATATACCTGCTGGCCCAAGGTTCAATAAAAATCGCTTCTACCCTGTAAGGGGTTATCAAGGACTTTGTCCTATGCATAATCTTGTATTAAAGGGTATATAGTGTTCACTCCAAATTAAGGCAACAGGAGGCATTCGGATGCCGGAAACATGCAATATAGTCAGTCTTGTGGATGAAATTGAAAATCCCGGAGAAATTCCAACGGATATCAAGACCCTGGGAGAGGCCAACATTACATCTCCCTTTATCAAAAAGGATTATTCCTGCTTTGTTTCAGATGATGACAGGGTGCTGCTCCTTGCTTCTGCTAAATCTGCTGAAAGGCTGAGGGACAACCTGCCGAGTTTCGAGCTGGCAGGCCCCAGGAATCAAATTTATTTTGATCCTTCAAAGACAAAATGCGCCATTGTCACCTGCGGCGGCCTGTGTCCCGGCATAAATGATGTAATCCGATCCATTGTCATGACTCTTTTTTACGGCTATGGAATCCATACGGTGTTTGGGATCAGGTATGGCCTTCGGGGATTTATTGCAGACTATGGTCTTCCTGTCGTGGAACTTACTCCCCAGACTGTAGACAGAATACATGAATACGGCGGGACAGTATTGGGTTCGTCCAGGGGCCCACAACCCACTGGCAAGATAGTTGATGCCCTGGAAAAGATGAATGTATCCATACTCTTTACCATAGGAGGTGACGGTACCTTTAAGGCCAGCGCCAAGATAGCCGAGGAAATAGACAAAAGAGGCAGAAAAATAGCAGTAATTGCCATTCCCAAGACTATAGATAATGATATTTTCCTGGTATCAAAAACATTTGGTTTCGACACGGCAGTACAGATGGCATGCGAAGCCATCAAGTGTGCCCACACCGAGGCCCTTGGCGCGCCCAACTGCATAGGCCTTGTAAAGCTCATGGGACGTTACGCTGGCTTCATAGCAGCTGCAGCTACCATTGCCCTCAGGGAAGTCAACTATTGCCTTATACCTGAAAGCGATTTTGACCTGGAGGGAGAGAAAGGACTGCTTAAACATCTGGAGGGACGCCTGGAGAACCGGGGACATGCCGTCATAGTTGTTGCAGAAGGTGCAGGACAAAAATATTTTGAAGATCAGCCAAAGGAAAAGGATCTTTCGGGGAATGTAAAACTTGGAGATATAGGAAAATTCCTGAAACAGAAGATACAGGAACATTTTAAGACTGCAGAAAAGGAAGTATATATCCGGTATATTGATCCAAGCTATATCATAAGAAGCGTTCCCTCCAACGTAGATGACAGCCTCTATTGCGGCAATCTCGGCCAAAACGCCGTACATGCTGCCATGGCCGGAAAAACAGACATGATGGTCAGCCTGTGGAACGACCGGTATGTTCACATACCCCTTAGGAGTGCCATAATGCACAGGAAACGGGTCAAGCTTAACAGCCGTTTCTGGATGAGCGTGCTTGAATCCACAGGCCAGCCCAGCCTGAAAAATTGACCTTGGAAATTCAATAGAGATTATCTTTTCAACGGAGAAGAGACATGCCTAAGAGAACCACACATTTTTCACGCCATTTTTTTGTGTTTATCATTTTCGTGCTCGTCATGGGATTCAGCACCGGATGCAGCTCTCCAGAGGAGAAAAAGGCAAAACATTTCAAGAGAGGAGTGGAATATGCGGAGAAAAACAAGCTTAAATCCGCTGCCATAGAATTTAAAAATGTAATCCAGATAGATCCAAAATACGGTCCAGGTCATTACCAGCTTGCTCTTGTTGACATTAAGCTGGGCAGGTTCAGGGAAGCCCTTTCTGAACTTAGAAAGACCGTGGATGTTGATCCGAAAAACCGAGATGCCAGGATAAAACTCGTACAGTTTCTGATTTTGGCCAAGCAAAATGAAGAGGCCCAAAAACACATTGCCTATTTGCTGAAAAATGATCCGGATGACGTGGAGGTCTTGGTACTTAAATCCAACCTGGACATAAAGAATGGAAAACTTGACGAGGCTATTGCAGTCCTTGGAAAGGCGCTGAAGAAGGATCCACAGAACAGAAATATCTATCTGACACTGGCAAACGCCTATACCACCAAAAAAGAATTTGCCAAGGCCGAGTCTGCAATCCAAAAGGCCATTGCCACGAGCAAGACCCCCAGGGAAAAGATGCAGGCCCGGCTTATGCTTGCTGGATTCTATGAAAGCAACCTGAAAAAGCCTGAAAAGGCCCAGGCCGTTCTTATTCAGACAGAAAGGGACAATCCCAAGGAGCTGTCACCGGCCCTGGCACTCATAAAGTTCTACCTGAGGAACCAGAAGACAGATGCGGCGCGGGCTGAACTTGACAAGGCAATAAAGACATTCCCGAAAAATGCCCTGCTCCTGGTAATGAAGGCTGATTTAGAGCTCAGAGACAACAAGCTTGACCAGGCAGAAAAACTGCTGACTGCTGCCCTGAAGCTGGCTCCGGACAACCAGGATGTAACGGCCAAGCTGGCACTTCTAAAGCTGAATCGGAACAAGACTGATGAAGCAAAAAAACTGAGTGAGAAATGCCTCTCAAAGAACCCGGGCCAGCCCGTAGCACTGCTGGTAAAGGGACGTCTTGCCCTCATGGACAAGGACTTTGATCAGGCCATAAAGTGTTTCAACAAGGTTCTTGAAAAGGCATCCAAGGACCCGCAGACCCTTTATTTCAGGGCCCTTGCCTATCTGGGCAAGGGGAAAATAAAGGATGCAGAAGATGATCTGGTAACCTGTACAGTGCAGGCCCCCAACTTTTTAAAGGCGAGACTCCTTCTTGCTGACATTTACCTCAGGGAACGAAAGGCAGACGATTCTATTTATCAGACAGAATATATACTCAAAAGAGCCAAGGATGAACCCCTCGCCCTGACCATGCACGCATCTGCCCTAATGCTGAAGAAGGATTTTCCAGGCGCCATAAAGGACATCCAAAAGGTATTGGCGCAACAGCCTGACAATATCGGCGCCAAGTTTCTATTGGCAAGGGCCAAGCTGGCTATGGGTGAAAAAGATAGCGCCGAGGCCCTTCTCAAGGAAATCATCCAGAAAAAACCTGGTTATCTGCCTGCATTTACTACCCTTGTTGCAATTTACATGAAGGGGAAAAGTCCCGACAAGGCATTGAAACTTTGCCAGGACATGGAGGCCAAAGCACCTAAAAATGCAGCCATTCCCATGGTTCAGGGACGTGTCCTCTTGGCCCTGGGAAAATTTCAGGAAGCTGAAAAGGCATTCAAAAAGGCCATGTCCCTAAATGAAAATCTGGTTGCACCTTATGTCGCCCTTGCAAAGATATATGTGGCTACCGGCAAGGCAGACCAGGCCATCAGGGAATACAGAAAACTTCTGGAGAAGAACCCGAATCTGGTCATGGCCTACATGGCAATTGGCTCCATTGAACAAAAACTTGGACATATGGACAAGGCCGAGGCAGCATACAGGGAGGCATTAAAGGCAAAACCTGACTTTGCTCCTGCAGCCAACAACCTGGCATGGCTCCTGGCTGAAAACAACAAGCTGGAAGAGGCCTTTATATATATTCAGAAGGCCAAAGAAGCCGCTCCGGAACAGCCTTCTATCCTGGACACCTCAGGATGGATCCTTGCCAAAAAGGGTAACTATCAACTGGCCGTGGCAGACCTTTCGGAAGCGCTGAAGAAATGGCCTAACCAGCCCACCATCAACTACCATATGGCCGTGGCATTAAAAGGCCTGGGGAAAAAAGAAGAGGCTCGCCAGCATCTGACAACCGCTCTGGATGCCAAGGCTCCCTTTCCAGAGAGAAAGGAGGCCGAGGCTCTCCTGAAAGAACTCTAATGCTGGACATAAGATCCCTTTCCTGCCTGGAACTGGAAACATACATGCGGGAAAGGGGCCTTCCGGAATTCAGGGGACGACAGCTTTTCAAGTGGCTCTGGAAGAACCGGATCACCTCTGTCCAGGAAGTGACGGAATTTTCCAAGGAGCTCAGGGAGCAGCTTGCCCAGCACCTTCTCATCTACAACCTCGAACAGGTAAGCAGAAAAATTTCCGTGGATGGCACCATAAAATGGGCGTTCAGATTGAGGGACAGTCTAATCGTAGAAACAGTTCTTATCCCGGAAAAAGACCATTCTACGCTGTGCATTTCCAGCCAGGCCGGGTGCGCAATGGGCTGTGCTTTCTGTCTTACTGGCAAAATGGGATTTTTCAGAAACCTTGACCCGTCAGAAATTGCTGGACAGGCCCTGGCTGTGCTCAGAGACATAACCGTTGCCAAGCCCCCAAGAAATATCGTATTCATGGGAATGGGTGAACCCCTGGCCAATTTTGAAAATCTCCTTAAGGCCATTGAAATACTGACCAGTGACCTTGGATTAAATTTCTCTCAAAGAAGAATCACCGTTTCCACTTGCGGAATAGTTCCCAACATCATAGAGCTTGGCCGAAGAAGCAGCGCAGGCCTGGCCATCTCTCTTCACGCCACCACAAATACCCAGAGAGACCGTCTTATGCCAATAAACAAGGCATATCCCATTGAGACCCTATTAAATGCATGCAGGGACTTCAATCTTCCTGCCAGGAGAAGGATTACCTTTGAATATCTCTTACTCAAGGGAATAAATGACGCCCCTGAAGATGCCCGCAGGCTCTCAGCCCTGCTAAGAGGCATCCCTTCGAAGATCAACCTGATACCTTTTAATGAATGTCCGGAAATTCCGTTTTCAGAACCTGAAAGGGATAGTGTCCTAAGATTTCAGGAAATACTTAAGGAACTAAATAACACAGTTATTATAAGAAAGAGTAAGGGACGAGACATTTCAGCTGCATGCGGGCAGCTCTTTTACGACAGACATGACAAGAAGATCTCTGGTAAAGATCTTACTGGTTGTTTATCTTGTTCCTGAGTACCCCCGAAGGCTTGAACGTTACGACCCTTCGAGGAGAAAGTATCAGATCTTCTCCTGTATGGGGATTTCTACCCCTTCTTGCCCTCTTGTCTTTTACCGTGAATTTTCCAAAGCCGCTTATGAGAACGTTTTCACCGTTTTCGAGGGTCTTCTTGACAATTTCGATAACGGTTTCAACTGCCTCCACAGCTTCTGCCTTATTCAACACCTCGGACTCGTAGAGCTTGTTGACCAGATCCGCCTTGGTTAGAGTCATTTCCTCTCCCTGAAAGTTACTGAGCGTATAAAAAAATTCTCAAGCTGAAATAACTCTTTTTAATTAAAGGAAAAACGCTCTTACGTCAAGGGATGAAATTATTATTTCCCCTTTTTATATAGGCGTGTCCAGAGACCTTCCCCAAGATTCACCAAAGCCGCTTGTGCAGGCTACATACTCTTTCTGCACATATACACTAACCATGTTGCAGAATTAAATGCGGCCAAAACTGCCTGGGAGCATTCCCTGTTTGTCGTCATAGCCTGGG
>QOAL01000189.1 GCA_003978135.1 Thermodesulfatator sp. | reverse complement strand
CGCACAGCGGCTTTTGGTGAATCTTGAAAGGACTGCTCGTCCCACCGCTATGTGAACAGACAGGCAATGCTGCCGATTAGACCCTTTAGGGTAAGCTGGGCGGTAATGCGCTGCTCATGTAATTTTCCTTATTCCGTATCACAATTTTTTTCAATATGTTCAACCATTGCACCGGCAATGCGTTCTATCTGATCTGCATCCTCTCCTTCCACCATAACCCTTATCACAGGCTCAGTACCTGAAGAACGAATCAGTATCCGTCCCCTGCCCTGCAGCTCTTCTTCAAAACCTTGCCTTGATTCAAGAAGTCCGGGGATTTCTTCTGGAGATTTTTTTGCCCTGAGACGCACGTTATACAGCACCTGTGGAAATGTCTCCATGACAGAGGCTAGCTCTGAAAGAGGCCGCCTGGTCCTTTGCATAACTGCAAGCAGCTGCAATGCAGCAAGGATGCCGTCGCCTGTGGTAATATGGTCCATGAATACAAGGTGGCCTGACTGTTCTCCGCCAAAATTGTACCCCTTTTCCCTCATGGCCTCTACCACGTACCTGTCCCCCACCTTGGTACGAATGAGCCTGCCTCCCATTCCATCCAGGGCCTTTTCAAGGCCCATATTGCTCATTACTGTCGCCACGACCGTGTTATAGTTCAGCCGCCGGTTTTCTATCATGTGTTTTGCGCAAATGGCCATGATATGATCACCATCCACCACATTTCCCTTTTCATCCACCACAATGACCCTGTCGCCGTCACCATCCAGTGCAATACCCATATCAGCACCGCTGTTTCTGACCTCTTCCTGCATGGTTTCAGGATAAAGCGCTCCACAGGCCTCGTTGATATTGGTACCATTGGGCTGTATACCCAGCTTGGTCACATGGGCTCCAAGTTCCTCGAAAACTGCCGGAGCTACCTTGTAGGTCGCACCATTGGCACAATCCAGCACTATTTTAAGACCGTCCAGGGCCAGGTCCTTGGGGAAGGTATGTTTCAGGAATACTATATAACGTCCCCTGGCATCATCTATCCTGTATGCCCGCCCGACGCCTTCACCTGTGGGCATTTCCTTTTCCAGGGAAGAAGCATCCATCAATTCCTCGATCCTGGCCTCTACATGATCAGGGAGCTTAAATCCATCATGGGAAAAAAGCTTTATTCCGTTATCCTGGAAAGGATTGTGAGATGCGGAAATTACAACCCCGGCGTCGGCCCTCATGCTTTCAGTCAAAAAAGCAATGGCCGGCGTAGGCATGGGACCAATCAGAAGAACATCAACGCCCATGGAACAAATACCTGCTGCCAGTGCATTTTCCAGCATGTAACATGAAAGCCTGGTATCCTTTCCTATGAGAATCCTTGGACGGCGGTTCCTGCTGTTTCTGAAGACATATGCAACAGCCCTTCCAAGATTCATTGCCACATCAGTAGTCATGGGATAGACGTTGGCAAGACCCCGTACTCCGTCTGTTCCAAATAACTTTCTCATTTCAATCTCTTCCTCTTAACCCTCACCTTTATCTTTTCAGGAACGGTGCCCGTACACTTGAATCCTGGAGGAACTTCCACAGCAGGGGTAAGTTTATGGCTCCCCGGTTCCAGGCCGCTTACATCTATGGTGGCCTTAATCTGCTCGATTTTTATTTTATTAAGAGCTGGTTTTTCACCTTCAAGCTTTACACTGATCTCTGAAGGCCATACAGAAACGGCATAATCGCCCTTTTTAATCCTTAAGGGCACATGATGAATTTTCTTCTCTCCATGAGCCGGCCTGATAAAAACAGTGACCTTAAACTTACTGGGACCTTCAACCGCGATATGGAGGCCCTGAAGATTTAGACCGACCTCCTCGCTAAAGGTCTCCCTGGCATCCTTTAGATTTATGGGATTTAGTTCCAGATACTTGAGCGTGGCCACCTCTTTGGCAGCACCGCTTATCTGGGTTTCCCTCGGGTCCACGTATACCCTTTCAACCTCGTAACCAGGTGCCACGGAATTCAAGAGAACGGGCTTGACCTGAAGCCTTTTCCTAAGCAGTGGTTCCAGACTGATTTCTATTATATTTGGCCTGATCCTGAGTACCTTGAGTCCCCTTGGAAGGCTGAAATCATCAGGTGAAAAATGGATGAGCTGTTTACCGGGAGTAGCCTCCTTGAGATCTATGACCTTTGTCAGGTTCTTGCTGGCAATATTCTTGATGATACTCCTGGGGCCAAACACACGCAGTTCAATGGAAGAAGGAATATCATTGGCGATAACAAGATTTGGCGGCAGATTTACTATCTCCAGGGGCACTGGTATCCCTATTTCTGCCTTTTCCTGGCCCACTACAAAAGACCACAACAGCACTGAAAAACTCAGTGCAAGTATCTTTAGCAACCAGTCCCTTGTGATTAAATCCTTCCACCACATGCTATTTCAGCCTGAAGCGCCACCAGGATTTTTCCGCTTCCTCTGGGGCAAAACTGTTATGCAAGATCCTCCTCAATGTGCCAGGATCTATATCTCTTGTTATCCTTCCAGCTATGGCAACTGAAATACTTCCGGTCTCTTCTGAAACTATAACAGTAACGGCATCCGTCTCCTCTGTAATACCAATACCAGCCCGGTGCCTGGTGCCCAGCCTCCTGCTTATCCCGGGGTTTGACGTAAGGGGGAGCACGCAGCCTGCTGCGGCCAGTCTTCCCCCTTGAATAATTACGGCACCATCATGGAGAGGGGTACACTTGGCAAAAATGGTATTCAAAAGAATTCGTGTCACCTCTGCATCAATCCTGGTTCCTGTCTCCATGAATTCATTCAGACCTACGGTCCTCTCCAAAACCACAAGGGCACCGGTCCTGTGATTTGACATCTCAGATGCTGCCTTGGCTACTTCTTCCAGGGCATGAAAGGTCTTAACCTTGTATTTCAAAAAGGGGGCCTGCCCGAACTGGGTCAGCACCCGCCTGATGTCGTCTTGAAAAACAATTACTACCAAGAGAAAAATTGAGCTCAGGGCCGTACCCAGGAGCCAGTGAAGCGTATAGAGGCCAAGCTGACGAGCAACAAAATAGATAAGAACGATTATTCCCAGGCCGGCTGCCATCTGTACAGCCCTGGTGCCCCTGATAAGCACCATTATCCTGTAAATGATAAAGGCCACCAGGAGGATGTCGACCACATCCTGCCATCTCATAAGGGGTATATACTGGTGAATGGCCTCAAACATCCTATATACTGTCTCGTTTCACAAAATATCTCCCCGGGCCATCAATTCATCAGCCTGAGTCTGATTCTGAGTGCATCAATAACCTTCAAGGCATCGGCCACAATGGATACATTATGTACTCTGATTATGGACGCCCCGTTCATTGCACAGGCAGCTGCCGCACCGGCCGTTGCAAAATCCCTGTCCGAAGGATTTTTCTTGCCTGTTATCTGTCCGAGGAAGGCCTTCCTGGAAGGTCCGACCATTACTGGAACACCATGTCTTGTAAACCTTTTCAGACCATTAATTATATCCAGGTTGTCTTCGAATCTTTTACCAAATCCAATGCCCGGATCGATTATTATCTTTTCAGGACTAATGCCCTTTCTCGTGCAGAATGCTATCCTTTCCTGGAAAAATTCATCCACTTCCTTTACCACATCATGATAGAAAGGATTATTCTGCATGTCCTGAGGAGTTCCCCTCATGTGCATTAGCACTACAGGTACATCCATATCGCGCACCAAGTCAGCCATGTCGCTGTCATGCCTTAATCCGCTGATATCATTTACCATATCAGCGCCAGCCTCAACAGCATTCCTGGCAACTTCTGCCTTGGTGGTATCTATGGATATTGGACAATCCGTAACAGATCTAACTGCCCTGATAACAGGAATAACCCGATCCAGTTCTTCGTTCACGGAAACGGGCTCAGAATAGGGCCTGGTGGATTCACCACCAATGTCAATAATGTGCGCACCCTCCCTGACCATGGAAGCAGCCTGTTCCAATGCAGTGTCAACCCGGACAAACATTCCCCCATCTGAAAAGGAATCGGGTGTAACATTAAGGATACCCATGACAAGGGTATCCCTGCCCCATGGCAGTTTCCTGTCTTTGCACTTTATGACATTTTCTGTCATTTTCCGGCAGAATCGCTGTTCTCCGGATTATCAGATACCTGCTCTCCCTTTTCTTTTCGACACTCAGCCATGAGTGCCTCAATTTCCCGAGAGTCAAGCGATTCCTTCTCCAGAAGCTCTTCAGCCAGCTTGTGCAGACATCCCATGTTTTCTTTCAGCAGGCTTATGGTCTTTTGATAGGAATCCTTGACTATTTTTTCTATGGCCATGTCTATCTTTTCAGCAGTGGCCTCACTGTATTCCTTTACGTGTCCAAAATCACGGCCGAGAAAGACCTCCTGGTTCTGCTTGGCAAAGGCCACCGGGCCTATATCATCACTCATTCCCCACTCACACACCATCTTTCTGGCCAGATAGGACACCCTTTCTATATCGTTGCCAGCTCCCGTGGTCAGCTCATCAAATACAAGCTCCTCGGCAACCCTTCCGCCGAGCAATATGATCAGGTTGTTCAGCAGGTATCTTCTAGGGTAGGTATGCTTTTCATCTTCGGGAAGCTGCTGGGTCAATCCCAGTGCCTGGCCCCGCGGGATAATGGTTACCTTGTGCACAGGATCAGCACCTGGCAGCAGCATGGCAGCGAGGCAATGGCCGGCCTCATGGTAGGCTGTAATCTTTTTCTCCTCGTCTGAAATAATTATGCTCTTGCGTTCCACTCCCATAAGGACCTTGTCCTTGGCCTTTTCAAAGTCCACCATTTCCACCTTGTCCTTGTCGGCCCTGGCTGCAAGGAGTGCTGCTTCATTAACTAAATTTTCCAGGTCAGCGCCTGAAAAACCAGGAGTTCCCTTGGCGATAACGGAAAGATCCACGTCATCGGCCAACGGCGTATTGGTGCTGTGCACCTCGAGAATTTTCTCCCTTCCCTTCACGTCCGGCACCGAAACGGTTACCTGTCGGTCAAAACGGCCAGGCCTCAAGAGTGCGGGATCCAGAACATCTGGCCGGTTTGTGGCTGAAATCACTATAACTCCCTCAGAAGTCTCGAAGCCATCCATCTCTACAAGGAGTTGATTCAGGGTCTGTTCCCTTTCATCATGGCCGCCGCCTAAACCGGCACCACGATGTCTGCCAACTGCATCTATTTCGTCTATAAAAATGATGCAGGGCGCATGTTTTTTTGCCTGAATAAATAAGTCCCGGACCCTGGATGCCCCGACACCAACAAACATTTCCACAAAATCAGAACCGCTTATGCTAAAAAAGGGGACTCCTGCCTCACCAGCAATGGCCTTGGCAAGCAGGGTTTTTCCAGTACCTGGAGGACCTACAAGGAGCACTCCCTTGGGGATTCTGCCCCCGAGCTTGGTAAATTTCTGAGGATCTCTTAGAAAATCTATTATTTCAGTAAGTTCTTCTTTGGCCTCATCCACACCAGCAACATCCTTGAATGTTATCTTGATGTTCTGACTGTTGAGAAGCTTTGCCTTGCTCCGCCCGAACGACATGGCCCTGCCGCCTCCGGCCTGCATCTGGCGCATGAAAAATATCCAGACGCCAATGAGGAGAAGCATGGGGAACCAGGAGATAAGAAGAGTTAAATACCAGGGTGTCTCTTCAGCAGGCCTAACGTCGATTACTACACCCTTTTTTTTCAATTCAGGAATAAAGTCCGGGTCCTGGGAAGGTACAGCAGTCTTGAAATGGGTGTTGTTCAAAAATGTACCTTCTACCTTTTCATCCTGCAAAACCACCTTTGCGACCTGACCCTTATCTACGTAAGAGAGAAAGTCACTATAGGTTATTTCCTGAATTTTGGTCTGGGGCTTGTTAAAGAGATTAAAAAGAAAGACTACAACGAGGCCAATTACAAGCCATAAACTCAAATTTTTATAAAACGTATTCAAATATTTTCCTCCGTGTAAACGGTCAGATTAATCAAGATTTTCTCCATGTTGACAGATTATACTATAATTAAACTAAGCCCTTTGACAAATGCAAGCCAAAATGGGATATTTTTGCAATATCCATGATTTATCATTCCTAAGAAGATGCTTTGAAAGAAGCGAAAAGACCTGTCAGTTCTTCGGGTGTCCACTCTATGAGAAGACATCTTTCATGTTCTGAGCTCACTGTTGCATCCTGACTGATTTCAACGCCGCCTACCGCCACGATCCTGTGGTCTTTTCTAATCACTGGCAGGCAGTCCCGAATGATTCTGGGAATGCTCCTGTTTATGAGAAATTTTTTTAGTCTTGTGCTTTCTGACCAACCGTAGGGCTTGAACCTGTCACCATTTTTACGCTGGGTAACATAAAAAGGAAAGTCCGTCTTTTTAAGAGAAATATAAAGGGAACGGGGGAAACAACCGGATTTCTGCTTTGCTTTACTAAAACGGGAAGTCTCCTCAAGCCTGATTTCACCACCCCAAGGCAAGACAAATCTGCCAGGCCTCTCGGCTACCACGCAGGAATCATTTCCATCCTGCCGGGAAATAACCTGCTTGAGCGCGATTTCATGGAGGAAGAGCAGGGAATTATGAACCATGGCAAGCACAAACCCGCCTGGTAAGGAATAAAAGGCAGAAGGCTGACTTGAGACGGCTATTTCATCGCATTTTTCCAGATGATCAAATTTTATCTGGTCAGCATCAACTCCTGTTTCAATCATGGCCCTTTGTAAAATTCTTTTCCTCACTGCCCTTGGCAAGCTCGCAAGTTTTTTTCTGCTAAGTCCTGTGCCCTTGACCCTGAAATTCAGCTCAGGCATTAAACAGTCATCGTAAGACCTTTCGGCCATTTCAAGAATTGCACGGTTTTCCTCGGCCAGCAGCCTACTGGCCCTGTAAACAGCATGTACTGCTGAAGGATTTATGTCCTTTTCTATCAGTGGTATGAGTGTACGTATCCTGTTTCTGGTATATTTAAGGCTCTTATTAGACGAATCTGTAACGTAGGGGATGCCATATTTTTTCAGATGCTCTAGTATCTCTGCCTTTCTGCAAAACAAAAGAGGTCTTATCACTCCATCATTACGTTTGAGCCTGATCCCCGAAAGCCCTGAGGGGCCGGCTCCCCTTAACAGCCGGAAAAGAACCTCTTCTGCCTGATCATCACAGGTATGTCCTGTGGCAATGAGATTGAATCCCTCTCTTTGGGCCACGTCTTTCAAAAAGGCGTACCGAAAACGTCTTGCAGTTTCCTGGATGCCCTTTTTCATTCTTTTGGCCTCTGCCTTTATGTCAGCTTCGGAGGTGTAAAAGGAAATTGCATTTTCCTTGCACAACATACGCACAAAATTCATATCCCGCTGTGACTCGGCGCCACGTAGCCTGTGGTCAAAATGCGCTGCAGCCAGCTTGAGCGGCCATTTCCTGGAAAGGATAAAAAGCAAATGCAAAAGGCAGACTGAATCAGGTCCTCCTGATACAGCCACAAGGATAGAGGAATTCGGGCCAAAAAGCCTTTCCTTGCGTACAAAGCCCTTGAAACGGGCAAGAAGACGGGAATTTTTCCCTTTTTTCAGAGATAAATCAGCCTTGGAAGGGGGCAGCCTGCCCCCTGAATTCAGCAGGCTCACCCTCCCCCTCTATTCAGATTTAC